>JBAZSD010000010.1 GCA_041662605.1 Desulfomonilaceae bacterium | reverse complement strand
TGTATAGTGATCTCAACCAGTGGCCTTGGCGGGTGTATGAGATAGCTTTAGGCCATCGGCTATTGTTCAATCTGTAAAAGATACAGTCCCTGATTGTCTCAATGGAAGCCTGGAATCGTTTGAAAAACCCCGATGGACGCAACCTCAAAACACAATGACAATCCGGACACCGATAACGTCGCAATAAAACCCCATCAACAAAACCGTCAAAAAATGCGGAAACGAATCCGTGACCCCAGACTCTATTACCGTCACAGCGAGGACACACCGCTGGTCTGGTCCAAGGAAAATCTCTCCCCTTCGCAACAATCTCCTTGATGGAAACAAGAACGGAGACTATCATCAGAACACCTTTTAGGGCCAAAAGCCCGTACATGGTTCGGGCGGTAGCTCCATTAAAGCCACCGCCCTCTTTCAGTCCATCTATTCTGATACTTTTCCCCTTCAGGTCAACATATTATGAGAAAATCTCCCAGTTTCTGTCCATAGAATGTGAAAAATAACACTGTGTGTCTAATCTGACCGAGGAGCAATGCGCCGGCGAAGAAACTCTGTCTTGACGGCTGATTGATGAGCCTCTGAAAGTGGAGGGTATACATGTTGTCTCGCCCGAATATGGCGTCAAGACCTTCTTTGGCGCTATGAGCCCACGACTTGAAATCCCTTTCGTCGAAGCCACGTTTGACAACTTTCCAGCCTGATTCAAGCAACGCATCCATAACAGCTTTCACGCTCATGAGATCATCACCTTTCTTCGGCGTCAAATCGGAATAAACACCGACAAAACCTACTACAACCTAGAAATTGATTCGCTGTCGTTACCTAAGCAATATTGATGCCATATAGGCGGGCAATATGGGCCTCATCATACTGTGGGGCATGAACTGGGTTTATTAACAATTTAAATTTCTTTTTAGGCTAGAGATGGGTATGAGAAAAAAGAAGAGGGACCGGTTTACGGGGGCTAGGTTGTGGCGAATTCGCACATTGTTGTGCGTCAGCAAAATTATATCGTTAGATCAAGCCGTGAATTAATGTGCGTATAAACCACGCGAACATGTCATGAAAGAATCATTTCCGCACATTTGTATGTGGTTGGTCTGTCTTGGAGCGCAATTACGCTTCAAGAATAGAAAAAGACCTCAGAGCCCGGATGGGGGGGTTATGGGGGAGGGAGGGTGTCCACCCGGGCAGAGGTCCAAATGGGAACAATTCGGCAAAAGCCAAATCATGTTCTCACAGTTCTGAAATATAGGATAGATCCGTTTAAAAGTCAATAAAATACTTTAATAAAGCATTATATCACTTTGTTATTATTTGAATTAAATTAATTTTGTTGGTAGATTTTGCAGGTCATCCAGATCCGGACAAGCCTCGAAACAGGGTTAGCCCTATGGTGACCAGACTCAATACGATCAATATCAGTACCGAAACCCATGCGAAAGCATTGAACACCCGACCATTAGAAAAATTTCGCATCACCGATTTGTCGTTAATCAAATACAGAATGAATACGAGTATTACCGGCAGGACGATACCATTCAAGATCTGCGATACGTACATGATGGGGACGAGCGGTAAGTTGGGGGCGAGGATCACTATACCTGAGAAGAAGATTATGAAACAGTAAAGCCCATAAAACTGAGGGGCTTCCGAGAATTTTTTGTCAAGACTGGATTCCCAGCCAAAAGCTTCACAGATGGTATATGAAGTCGATAACGGCAGAATAGCCGCTGCAAATACGGACGCGTTGAATAGTCCGAACGCGAAGAGCCAAGTGCAATATTTCCCGGCCAAAGGCTCAAGGGCAAGAGCCGCCTGGGAAGCTTCCTCTATATTTATTCCCGCCTTGTAAAGGGTCGCCGCGCACGCCAGAATTATGAAGAAAGCCACCACGGAAACCGCTATTGACCCAACGATGACATCCACGCGAACCGCTCTTAAATCCTGAACGCGCAGACCTTTGTCAACGACCGAAGCCTGCAGATAGAACTGCATCCACGGCGCTATAGTAGTTCCGACGAGGCCCGTTAGCATCAAGAGGAAATTGGTGTCAAGCTGGATCGTAGGATGGCTCATTGCGCCGACGACCTCCATCCAGTCAGGCTTGATTATGAATCCGACCGCCACATAAGAGACGTAGAATACACAAGCGGTGAGAAACACCTTCTCCACGGATCTGTATGTCCCTTTAACCGCTAGCCACATCAAGAACATGATCCCAAGCGGAATGGCCAGGTATTTTGATATCCCAAATATTTCCAAAGACGCCGCTATGCCGGCAAACTCCGCAATAGTGTTTCCCATGTTGGTAAGGACGAGCAATATCATCAGGTAAAAGGTAATCTTTGCGCCGAACCGTTCCCGGATTAGATCCGAGAGTCCTTTACCTGAAACTACTCCCATCCTTGCGCCCATTTCCTGAACAATTATGAGAACGGCGGTGATGGGGATCAGCGACCACAGCAAGCTCAATCCATAATTGGCGCCGGCAAGAGAATATGTGGTTATTCCTCCTGCGTCATTGTCGACATTGGACGTTATGATTCCCGGTCCCATTAGAGCGATGAGGGCCCACAGTCTTATCAGCCTGGAACGAAAAATCTTGCTTTCTTTATTTTCTGTTTTTTCGGAATTCGACAATGTTACATTCCCAAGGGATATCATTTACCAAGATGTGGAGCGAGAATTTCCAGCAACGCCTTGAATCTTACCACGCCGGCCATTCTGTTTTCTTCATCTACGACAGGGATGCCTCTAAAACCATATTTTGCGAACAATCCGGCTAGGTCGTTTGGACCGTCGTCTATCTTCGCCGAAATTACACGAGTGGTCATGATCTGTTCAAGTGGTGTAAATATCTCATTTGAAAGCAATTCCTTCAGGTTGGTGACCCCAAGAAGCTTGCCCTGGTCATCGACTATGTAAAGGTAATAAACAACATCCATTTCATTAGCATGCCGCCTTATGTGAGCCAATGCCTCCACGATAGTCCGGTCTGGCGGCAAGGTCATGAATTGTGTCGTCATAAGTCCGCCGGCTTCATCTTCCTCATGCGCCAGAAGGCCTATAAGTTTTTCCTCATACTCATCATCCATCTCCCTCAAGATTCCTGAGGCCGTTTCATGAGGCAGGTCAGCTATGAGGTCCGCCGCTTCATCAGGAGACATTTCCTCCATAATATCAGCGGCTCTATCAGGTTCAAGTTGCCGCATGATGGAAACCTGAATCTTCGGGTCCATTTCTTCGATGGCTTCGGCTAGAACCTCTTCATCTAAAGTCTCAGCTAGGGCTGATCTTTCATGCACGTCCATGTCTTCGAGAATGTCCGCTAGATCCGCGGGGTGCAGTTCTGACAAGCGGCTTTGAGGAACCTGAAGTTTGAGGCGATCAGGATAAGCTAGAGGCTCAACGTAGTTCCACGCTATAAATCGATGTTTGAGGTCATAGTCGAAAAACCATTTACTGAAACGGACGACCGAATCCTCGAAACCTATTCTGCGCAGAAGTCCTCTCAGGCCAACGTCGACCTGCACAAGCAACAACTTGCCGTCCGACCGAACGAAGTAAAGATCATTGACCCTCTCAACTTTGGCGCCATGTACATCGACAATCTGTTTGTCCAAAAGGAAATCCCGGAGCAAAACCTCAGTCTGTCCCATAACTTTCCGTTCAACCGGAACTGGCGCCCCAGAGTCCTTTTTCACCATGATCGACGAATCGCCGAGTTCTACAACGTTATCCCAAGCCAAAAAGAAACGTAGCGTAGAGAACTTCCGTCGATATATAAGACCGACCACTTCAGGAGTGGACCTATCAAGGTCAAGTATCAAATCTGAAACTTTGCCCAACGATTCACCCGTCTCTTGGTGAACGCCGCGAATCAGCAAATCGCTGAGAAAGAAACTTTCAATGCCGATAGGCTCCACTTATCCTCCGAAGGAACCGTCATGTCGCCGCTAAATTATTTTTTGTCCGATCAGACGCTGAAAATGGCGTAAACTTATCTTTCAAACGGGCCGAAGTCCTGCCATGACGCCCCTGAAACTCGTAACTGGTGACAGTTGGCGTCCGTTGAAGACTTCCCGAGAGTTCAAAACGGGAACCAATGTGTGAGCGGTCGCGCCAGGAAACAACGTCAACCGTTTGTGGATTACTGAAACTATTGTTAGAATAAAAAAGTTTATCATGAAAAGGTTTTCTTTAGAAGAGGAACTGAGGCATAATGTAGTAAAGTTGTATGGAAAAGTGGAGCTTGTCATGCCTGTGAAAAAACAATTGGAGGTCATGCTGGCTGACGCCCCCGGCGAGCTTGCCAATCTCACTGACATTCTCAAGAATGACCACATCAATATAGAGGCGATGAGTATTCAGGACGCGAATGAGTATTTGCTCGCCTTGTATGATGTGCGAAGCCAGACTGGCCGTCGTGTGGCGCCACGCGATTACTACGAGGCCATTCTCAAGGAATCCGCAAGGTATTCAATGATCCGACTAATCACCGACAATCCTGAAAAGGCCGTCGAGTCTTTGAACAAAGCCGGATACAAAGTTAAGGCTGAAGATGTGATCGGGCTGGTTTTGGATAATACTCCGGGTATCCTCAACAAGATTTCACGAGCATTTGGTGATTCGGGCATTAACATATCCTACACGTATGGGTCCGGTTTCTCAGACAGCGAAGCCGCCTTGTTTATTTTTAAGGTTTCGGACCTTGACAAGGCGCTAGAATTGTTTCCGGATGGCACGCCGTGATTTTGCAGGTGACTGGGTTCCGGCAGCAAATGATGTCTGTCAAATGTCCGATAAGATATATTATGTTAACTGGGACGCGATAGTATAATGGACGCTCCGCTCAATGTTCAGCCTCTCTTTCCGAAGCCTCGCCTGAGCGTAGTAATTATAGCAAAGGACGAAGAGGATCGGATTCGGCGACTCTTGGACAGTGTGTCGTTTGCGGATGAAATTGTTGTTGTAGATTCTGGAAGCGCCGATAGCACCTTAGAAATCTGTCAATCTGTTGGAGCTAAAGTTTTTCATCAGGATTGGCTGGGTTATACCGGCCAAAAACAGGTTGCCATGGAATTGGCTGAAGGTGACTGGATTTTGTCTCTGGACGCTGATGAAGTCATTTCCGATTCCTCACGGGTTGAGATACTTCAGGCTATTACAACTTCCAATCCTCAAATCAACGGATTTTCATTCCCCAGGGTGAGCTGGTATTTGAATCGCTGGATTCGTCACGGTGGCTGGTTTCCCGATCGGAAAGTTCGCCTAGTCCGTAGCGGAACGTCTCGATGGGTCGGTGACAGTCTGCATGAGAAACTTGAGGTTGATGGCAGTGTGGTCCAATTGGCAAATCCGATCTATCATTTTGTGTATCGAAATGTGTTTGATCAAATCCGGACTGTGAATTCTTTTTCTTCAACCTTCGCCTCTCAAAAAAGAACAGCTTTTCCTCGTTGGTATCTAGCTTTTGGTTTTTTTCACGCTTTTGGGAAATTCCTGGAATGCGCTATTTGGAAACTTGGGTTCCTGGATGGCGCTGCAGGACTTATAATTGCAGTTAATAGCGCGTTTTACGTTTTTCTGAAACACGCTAAGGTATGGGAGGTCAGCCTCGATAGCCCGACCAAGCCTCATGATTTCTCTTAAAAGCCCCCGCTTCCAATACGTTATGTTGTCAAAGTCTCTAAACTGTATGGTCGGCGTCAAATGAAACGGATTGCCTTGGCCATAGAGAAGTTCAGCCGGTTTTCAGGGGGCGCGGAGTCTTACGCCGTAGAGCTGGCGGAAACCCTCGAACGTGAGGGTTGGGAAGTTCATTTGATCGGTAATTCCTGGGACGGAAGTCCAACCAAAGCGATTTTTCACAAAATTAGACGGTTACCGAAACTGATCCCTCCTTCATTGAGGATTTTGTATTTTGCCTCGGCGCACCGTTCTATAGTTCAGCATTTGGACGTGGACGTTATATTGGGCTTCGGCAATACTATTGAGATGAATGTCTATCAGAGTCACGGCGGTGTCCATTTTTTTAGCAGCGTCAGAAAACTTGAGGCTGTGACCAATCCTGTCATTCATATGATGAAGTGGCTTCTGGTCTTTGTCTCTCCCAAAAGCCTCGCCAGAGCCTGGATCGAAGGCGCTCCTTTTAGAAGAAAACCACGACCGATAATCGTCGCCATATCTGATATGGTCCGGAATGACATCTGTCAAAGGTATGGGCTTGAAAAAAGTGACGTTGAGCTTGTTTATAATGGCGTCAATCTTAAAAGATTTTCGCAACCGCTTGACATTTCATCTCGAAAAAACATGCGGCGAGTTATCGGTTTCTCAGATGAGGTCCTCTTTCTCTTTATGGCATATGATTTTAGAAAAAAAGGCGTCAGTTATTTACTCCAGGCGTCAGGGAAACTTTTGGAGAAGGTGGGAAAAGGGAAATTTGGCGTGGTTATTGTGGGTTCGGACCCCTCCCCTTCGCTACTTAGATCGGTCAAGGCTCTGGGACTTCAGTCAACGGTTGTGTTTCAGGGGCCAACAAGGGAACCCGAAACGTATTACAATTCCTGCGATGTATTTGTGTTACCCACATTTTACGACGCATGTTCTCTTGTGGTGTTTGAGGCCATGGCCGGGGGGCTTCCAGCGATAACTACTGTTTTCAACGGGGCGTCGGGTATTATTGATAACGGCTGCGACGGCGTTGTTTTAAATGATCCCAGAAATGTTCAAGAGATGACTGAGGCTATGGAAAGATTCTTGAATTTGGACTTCTTGAAAGAGGCTTCTCAGATGGCGCGTGAAAAGGCCTCTAAATACACTATCCAATCGAATCATGCTCGAATGCTCAATATTTTGAACCATGCCGCTGATGGGCTTTCCCAAGATTAATAAATTGAACTTAGAGCCAAAATAATGCGCGAAATGTCGCTAACAAAAATGATGTCTTGTTAGCTTTACTGAAAGTAGCGCATAATCAGTAAGTTGCCTCCTCGTTTTGAGCTGTTTTAGACTAAATTTTCTTGAAATATGTTTCACAACAGTGGCATTATCAAAAATCGCGCATTAATTATATAGGGATTAGATAAAGCGAATATGGACAGAGTGAAACATAAAATAGTTGTTTTTCATTGCAACAACCTTCGCCTTTTTTCAAACGGAGGACAAAAGGAGTTTGCCAAGAAATGGCCTGGACTGAAGTTGGTGGCTATACCGTGCTCAGGAAAGATTGAAGCTCATTTTTTGTTGAAGACTCTCTCTGCAGGCGCTCAGGGTGTGCTCGTTCTGGCGTGCGCCGAGCGGTCGTGTCAATATATTGAAGGTTCGATGCGATCCAGGAAGAGAGTCGATTACGCCCGCTACTGGCTCGAAAAACTAGGAATTGCCCCTGAGAGGATAGAGTTTGTTCGTCTTTGGCCTGTTAGCCAGCAAGCCCTGGAAGCTGTCTTGAAAGAGTTTGAAATAAAGCTCGAATCCCTTGGAGCGCTGGGCGCTCCAGAAAAAGTCCAAGGATAAAATTTAATCAGTTTTTAGATCGACTCGTATCAGCAAATTGATACGGTCAATCAGTCGCGCTTCGTCGGCTCCGTTTCCAAAGGGCCTAGAGCGAGTCGATTAAGGAGGAAATCCGTGATTGTCGCAGAATTAAAAGAAGTTGATGAAATCAGAAGGATGATTGACCGTTACTCTTCCATTCTGGTTGTCGGATGCGACTCGTGTGTGGCTGAGTGCGCCGCCGGTGGAGCGAGAGAGACGCAGCTTCTCGCCTCAGCCTTGAGACTGTCATATCTCAAGGACAACCTTCAGAAGATTATCACTGAAGCATGCATTGACAGGCAATGTGTAGACGATTTTATTGACGTCATAGCAGAGCTGGTTCCGGATCATGAGGTCATTCTGTCCTTGGGATGCGGCGCCGGCGTTCAGGCCCTTGCCCGTGTTTATACTGACAAGCCTATAATTCCGGCCCTAGACACTCTCTTTATAGGAGAGACGGTGATGAGAGGGGTATGGACAGAAAATTGTCTGGCATGCGGTCAGTGCAAGTTGGGGTATTTTGGGGCCATCTGTCCTGTAACCCGATGCTCCAAGAAACTTATGAACGGACCGTGCGGAGGTTCGAAAGGTGGTCGGTGTGAAATTGACCCGGACATACCATGCGGATGGGATCAGATCATGAAGCGTCTTGCGGCTATTGGCGAACTTGACAGACTGGGCGAGTATGTGCCGCCCGTGAATTGGTCCACATCGCATTCCGGCGGACCACGTCGTGTGATTAGGGAGGATCAAAAACCTTGAAAACAGAAAGTCTACTCGAAAAGGCTCTTGAGTCAGGAAAATTCGTTGTAACAGCAGAATGTGGGCCACCAAAAGGGGCTGACACGGAAATCCTCATAAAAAAGGGGAAGTCCCTTCTTGGTTGGATAGACGCCGTCAATGTCACAGACAATCAAACAGCCATTGTGCGCATGTCATCAGTCGCCGCGTGTTCAATACTCAAGCAGCTTGGACATGAACCGATACTTCAGATGGTTACGAGAGACCGTAACCGAATCGCGCTACAAAGTGATTTATTTGGAGCATATGCCCTTGGGGTCCGAAACGTACTCTGTTTGACCGGAGACCATCAGAGTTTTGGTAACCAAAGAGAATGTGTAGGAGTTTTTGACCTGGATTCAATCCAACTCTTGAAAACAGTTCGCGACATGAGAGAAGCAGGAGTCATTATCGGTGGTGAAGCAATTCAGGGTCCTCCAAAATTTTTTGCGGGCGCGGCTGAAAATCCATTTGCGGACCCTGTCGACTGGAGAGTAATCAGGTTGGGAAAGAAGGTTAATGCCGGAGCTGAATTTATTCAGACTCAATGCATTTACAACCTTCCCAGGTTTGAGACCTTTATGGCTCAAGCCAGAGACATCGGATTAACTGAAAAAACTTACATTCTTGCGGGTGTTACTCCGCTAAAGACTGTTGGCATGGCTCGATATATGGCCACAAAGGTTGCCGGTATGGATATCCCTGAAGAGTTGATCAGCAGAATGGCCAACACACCCAAAGAAAAACAGGCGGAAGAAGGCATAAAAATTGCCGTGGAAACAATACAGAGAGTTAAAGAAATTCCCGGCGTCGCTGGGGTTCACCTCATGGCCATTGAGTGGGAACATAAGGTCCCGGAAATTCTTCGGGCCGCGGGGATTGGTAACAGGCCGGAAGGATAAGCTTAATTCGTAAGAAGGTCCACAGCCAAACGGCTCCAAGAATTTCTAATTTTTTAGGGCCGTTACAAATCGGGTGGGTTCAGAAATGCCGAAAAAGTATCATATAGATGTTCAGCCTATCGCCAACAGGTTTCCGGTAATTGGAAGATCCGGAATTGTAGACTGGGGAGAAGGCTGCCTAAAATGCGCAAAATGCGTAAAAACGGAATGCGTATATGGAGTTTACAAGAATCGTTCCTTTTCGACTTCCATAACGGGTGACACAATTGATGAATTTTGCAAGAGTTGCTTCCGGTGCGTCCAGGGTTGCCCCAAACGACTCATTCACAAAACCATCAACCCCGAATGGGAATCCCTTGGTGATCAGCTATACAGCCCGGAGATTATCACGGCCACCTGGGAACAGGCCGCGACTGGAAAAATACCTGTTTCCGGAGCCGGGTACGGTGGTAAGTTTTCTGGGAACGGTTTTGATTCAATGTGGACCGACATGAGCGAAATAGTTCGGCCTACTCGCGATGGAATCCACGGAAGAGAGTATATTTCTACGGTCGTTGATTTGGGACGCCGCCTGGGCAAACTTGAATTCGACAACGCTGGAAAACTTCTTTCACATGCTCCCAATTCAATAAGGCTCCCCTTACCTATCGTCTTTGATGTTTTTCCTTTCGGCGATTTGTCCCCCAGAGTTTTGTCAGCCGTGGTTACCGCCGCTGCCCGTCTTGAAACTATTGTGTTCATGCCGTATGAGGAAGCCCTCAGTTATTCAGATTTTACCAGTCAAATTGTACCTCTAATAAGCGCCGACCATATCAATAAGGCCAATCTGGGTAATTTTGGAATGATTGAATTAACAGACGGCCATAAAACGATTGAATTTTTGAGTTCCTTGAAAAAGGATTTTCCAGACCTGTTGGTGTCGGTCAGAATGGAAGCGCAATCGTCGCCGGACAGTATTCGGCGAATGTTGGAATACAACAGACTACAGGCGGACGTTATCCATTACGTAGCTGATGAAACAGGATACGAACCCGGCGTGGCCGACGGGTTGCACATTAAGGACGTAATCAAGGAGATCAACGCTGGGCTCTTAAGAGAAGGATTAAGGGACCAGGTCACATTCATAGCTTCCGGTGGGATCGCTATGGCTGAACATGTGGTCAAATCTATTCTTTGTGGGGCAAATCTCGTTGGAGTGGACATCCCCCTTCTTATAGCCCTTGAATGCCGGGTTTGCCGAAATTGCAAAGATGGCCTGACTTGTCCGGTTTCGATTTCTAAGATTAACCCAACCTGGGGAGCCCAGAGGATAGTGAATCTCATTGGAGCCTGGCACAATCAATTGCTGGAAATGATGGGGGCTATGGGAATTCGTGAAGCCAGACGTCTCCGTGGAGAGAGAGGCCGAGTCATGTTTCGGGAAGATCTCGAAAACGACACGTTTGCCCAACTATTTTCCGATCGGAATTCTTAAGAGGTTTCAGATAAATGCATTATAGGAATATATGGAACGAGACGCCGCAACCCAATGTCAAGCACACCCCTTCGCGTTTTGGAAGGGCGCTGGGCAAATACACGGTGAGAGTTCTGGATGCTTGCACTGACTGTTTAAAGTGCGTTGCAGTATGTCCCCAAGGTGTATTCCAGACTAGGGGAAATCGTTTGACAGCGCCTCTCGATCATTTCTGTCTTGGACGTGACTGCGCTAACAAAGCTAACCGATGTGTTAAGAACTGTCCCGCAGACGCCATAAGGGTCGGACTAAATCCCAGCTCTAAAGCCTTAGGAGACTTTCGTTGGACCCCTGATCTGCTTATGAGCACATGGCATATGGCTGAAACAGGGAAACTTCCTCCAAATGATCTGGAATACCGTATTGGGGGATCTGAAGGGGGATTCGATAAAATCCGTTTTCGATTTCCCGAGACTCCGCCGATTCCTGATATGGATCGATCCGAAATAGACACATCCGTCCCGCTGAATAAGAAGAGCGACGGGCGATTTGACATAGTGATACCTATCCCGATCTATGGTGGTGGGATGTCGTTTGGCTCGGTCAGCCAAATAACGATGTTGAGTAGAATCAGGGCCTTTGCGGCTTGGGGCTCCTTCACGTGTACAGGCGAAGGAGGATACCCCGAAGCGCTCTACCCCTTTGACGACCACATTATAACTCAGGTCGCCACAGGTCTTTTCGGGGTCAAAGAAGAGACCATACAACGAGTAAAAATCGTTGAATTCAAATACGCCCAAGGAGCAAAGCCGGGTCTTGGCGGTCACTTGCTAGGCCCGAAAGTGACTGAGGCGGTTGCTCGAATTCGAGAGACTGTCCCTGGTTCTTCCCTCTTTAGCCCCTTCCCCTTCCATTCTGTATACTCTGTTGAAGATCACAAGAAACACATTGATTGGATTAAGGCTATCAATCCGAAAGGTTTGGTGTCCGTCAAGGTATCCACTCCATCTGATGTGGACATGGTGGCTGTTGGTTCATACTACGCCGGGGCCCACATTGTCCATCTCGATGGGTCTTATGGAGGAACCGGCGCTGCGCCGGATGTGGCAAAAAAGAATATTGCTATGCCGATAGAGTACGCAATTCCAAAAGTACACAACTTCCTTGTAAATGAAGGTGTAAGGGATTCGATAACGTTGATAGCTTCCGGGGGTATTCGCACGGCTTTCGACATAGCCAAGGCAATAGCTCTAGGCGCTGACGGCGTGGTAACAGGGACTCCCGAACTTGTGGCTTTGGAATGCGTAAGGTGCCACAACTGCGAAAGCGGTAGAGGTTGCGCTAGAGGAATAGCCACCACTGACCTGGAACTTGTGGGGTTGATGGAGCTTGAGTGGGGCACTCAGCGGATCATCAATATGCTGAGTTGTTGGAGGGATCAACTCCGAGAAATTCTTTACAGACTGGGTCTGCGAAGTGTCAGAGAACTGGTTGGGAAAACTGAAGTTTTAACTCACTTGGATTATAGCTCCTCCAGTACCGATGACGATATCCGATCCAGCTTGGTTTGAGGTTGAATTATGCGCACATCAGAATATGCTAATCAAATACTGGCTTCCCGAATCCGTGAAATGGGAATGTCGGACTTTACAAAGTTGAATAAAGGAGAAGACGAGGGAGGTTGTGGAGTTACTGGCTTCGCTTCAACTATTCCTCTGGCCGGACGTCACATTTTTGAACCCTCTTCCCGGATGCACAACAGAGGAAACGGCAAGGGAGGGGGAATCGCTGCTGTAGGTATGGACCCTAATAAGTTAGGTGTAAGTCGCGAAGTTCTTGATTCACATTACATGCTTCATATCGCCCTTCTCGAACCCCAGTGTCTCGCTTCTCTTAAAGATTCATTTATAGCTCCATTCTTTGACGTCGCCAAAGAGGAAGTATTGGATCATTTGTCCGACTTCCGTGAGCTTGAAGGGCTGGAAGTCAAGCCGCCTGATATCTGGCGGGCGTTTGTGAGAGTCAAACCCACCGTGATAAAAGAATTCGCGGCTAAAAATGGTCTTAAGGGTTTGTCGGAACGAATGCTTGAAGATGAGTTTGTTAGCCGAAACTCCGTTCAATTGAACAAACAGTTTTATAGTTCACTAGGAGAAAAGCAAGCATTCGTACTGTCTCATGGTCGGAACGTCATGATCCTGAAAATAGTAGGCTATGCCGAAAACGTTGTGCGTTATTATAAACTGGATGATTTTCCCGCCCACGTCTGGATAGCTCATCAGCGTTATCCTACCAGGGGGAGAGTCTGGCACCCGGGAGGCGCTCATCCGTTTACCGGGCTAAATGAAGCGCTTGTGCACAACGGAGACTTCGCAAATTACCACGCGACTTGCGATTATTTAAAGCAGAGAGGCTACGTGCCTCAGTTTATGACCGACACTGAAGTCAGCGTCATGCTTTTCGACTTATGGAATCGCGTTTACGGTTATCCGTTGGAAGTCATAATTGAAGCCTTGGCTCCTACAGGAGAATTGGACTTCGACCTTCTGCCTCCGGAAAAACAGGCCCTGTATGAAGCTGTGCAGTCCACACATATTCAGGCCTCTCCTGACGGCCCATGGTTCTTTATCATAGCTCGAAATATTCCAGACCAAAACACTTTTCAATTGATAGGCATTACCGATACAGCGATGCTAAGGCCACAGGTGTTTTCCATATATGACGGAGAAGCCCAGATTGGGTTGATATGTTCCGAAAAACAGGCCATAGACGCCACGCTTAGGTCTATTTCCTCTGAAGACCCTCGGTTTTGCCCGGTTGCCGATAAGTATTGGAACGCGAGAGGTGGTTCTTCTAGTGATGGCGGAGCGTTCATGTTCAACGTGAGCAAAACAGGTAATGGAGGACACGAACTTCGCTGTTATGACAAATTTGGGCATGAAGTAGCCGCTGAGAAGCGGCAGTCGATGGATATTACACAGTTAGTCGCTAAGCCGCAGGACTCTGAAGATATTTCTGAGAAACTGCAACACGCCCTGATTCAAAAAGAAGCCCACGCAATTTTTAGGCTGTTCGAAAAGGAAGCGTCAGTTTGGGACTACAATACGATACGTTGGGTTCTTTCGGAACTGACAAAAAAGGCAATCAAGAACAAAGATAACGTTCCCACTGTAATTGAGTCCTTAACCCTGTTGCTGGACAGACGAGTTCCCTTGGGGATCAAGAAACGGTCCGCTCTAGTCCAGGTTTTAATTGACAGGCTCAACGAGATTTTCAGGTCTTTGCCGAAGATTACCGAGACCACCAAGATAGGTCATTACAGCCTTATCGACGCGTCTAACAGATCAGGTCTTCGTCCTCCGATCGCTGTAGAGAGAATCCTGGTTATAGACGGTAAAGATTTTGACCCTGAAGGCGACAAATGCGACGCAGTGTTGTTAGCAGACGCATATAGGCTAGGGTGGAGAAAATTTATAGTGTTCGATCTTAGAGGTCAGCGCTTTGAAGGCTGTGGATTTGGCTCCATGACTTCAGGGGTTAGAATGGATCTCTTTGGATCCTCCGGCGATTATACGGCCAGTGGCATAGATGGTATGGAAATCTACATCCACGGTAACGCCCAGGACCAGATAGCGCAAATCATGAAAGATGGACTTTTGGTCATTCATGGTGATGTAGGACAGTGCTTCATGTATGGCGCCAAGGGTGGATCGGTCTATGTTTTGGGCAATGCTGCCGGACGTCCCCTGATCAATGCTGCCGGACACCCAAGAGTTGTCATTAACGGAACCGCGCTGGATTTTTTGGCCGAGAGTTTCATGGCAGGAGACCCGCTGAACGGAGGCGGATTTGTTATATTGAATGGTTTGACCATGAATGAAGACGGAGTCATCAGTTTCCTCGACAGGCCTTATCCGGGATCCAACCTCTTTTCCCTAGCGTCCGGCGGCGCTATTTATGTCAGGGATCCACATCGCTTAATCGTCGCCGAACAACTAAACGGAGGTTCCCTGGCTGATTTGAGCCAAGAGGATTGGCAGCTCATTTTGCCCTATCTGAAGGAAAACGAAAAACATTTTGGCATATCAGTTGAACAGCTCCTGACAGTCGACGGAGTCGCGCTTGAGCCAAAGACCGTTTACAGAAAAGTGGTCGCTGTTCCTCTATCAGTGTTGACTCAGATTCCAAGCACTGATGATTCAGTCTGGGACGCTGACGCCGCATGACAAACTCTATCTACCTAAATCAAGCTTGGGGCAAAGTTATCGGCCGAATCGCCCCAGGCGTGGCTTCTTGTGTCCCTAGGAATAACTCCATAGCGTAAATCATCCAAAAATCCCAAGGTCACTCGCTTGTCAGGACAAAACTCCAAACCAGAACAAATTGATTCCCTGATGACAGCCGATCAGAACAGGGACATGTTCAACTATATCGCCCCTTATTATGATGGAGCCAATCTCATCCTATCCATAGGCCTCGACCAAAGATGGCGACGTCAGGCCGTCAGATGTCTTAACCCGCATCAGGATTATCTTTATCTAGATGTGGGATGTGGAACAGGGGATATAAGTTTTGAGATACTTAGACAAAATCGTCAAGCTCGGATCATAGGGATTGACTCGTCCCTGGGTATGTTGGAGATAGGCTGGAAAAAGATACGTAGATTGGGACTTGAATCGCAAATTTCATTTCGGGAGGGAGACTGTTTGGATCTGGAGTTCCCGGACAATACATTTGACGGAGCGATATCCGTGTTTTGCGTTAGAAACGTGACCGACCACAAGCGGGCTTTCGGCGAAATTGTCAGAGTGCTCAAGCCGGAGTCCAAACTGGTAATAATGGAACTTACCGAACCTGATGGCCCGATAATGAAACCTCTCTTTCGGATTTACTCTAAAACCGTAATGCCTTTGGTTACGAAAATAATGTCTTCAGTTTCCGCTTATAAATACCTTGCCGATTCCATGGCGGCTTTCCCAAGACCTGAAAGGATAAAGGATGAGATGTCAGGCGCAGGCCTGGAGGATGTTCGGTATTTTCAGATCACAGGAGGAATCGTGACTGTTTACCACGGAATAAAAGCAATTTCCTATCCTTAGTAATGCATCGAAACCACTTGTTTACTCCGGTGGCGCCCCGATTACTTTCTTAATTTCACCTTTTGTAATGTTAATGTATTTGGTCACTGGGATTTCTTTAGGGCAGACTCTAGTACACTCGTAATGATTCAGACAGGCCCAAACTCCGTCTTCGACATCGAGTTGCTCAAGGCGTTGTGTCTTCTGAATGTCTCTTGAGTCAAATATACGACGAAACGCTTGTACCAGTGGCGCTGGTCCCAGAAAATTCTCATTTTCGTTAGCTACCGGGCACGCCGCAGTGCAACATGCGCAAAGAATACATCTAATAGACTTCCCCATCTTCTTGCGTTCTTCGGGAGTTTGCAAACGCTCCTTTTCCGGAACTTCGCCGGCAACTAAAAAAGGACGTATAAAATTTACTCTTTCGAAGAACTGGTTGAGATCCACGATGAGATCCTTAAGGACAGTAAATGACGGCAATGGCTCTACAAGGATGAAATCCGCCTCGCATTCTCTCACAAGTTTTTGACAGGCAAGAGCGCATCGCCCATTGATTTTCATGGCGTCGGATCCGCACACACCATGAGCGCAAGACATTCGATAGGCCAGAGTCCCATCCTGATCCCATTTGATTTTATTGAGGCAGTCGAGCACACGCTCATAAGGTTCCGCTTCAACATTATAATTTTGATAGTAAGGGGCTTCGTCTACTGAAGGATCAAACCTGAATATGCGAAGGGTTACTTTCATCAGAATTTCCTTGCCTTTGGCTGAAACTTCGTTATTTTCACCGGCTTGAATGATATTTCAAGACCATCGGATCCTGCTGTAACCAGAGTGTGCTTGAGGCAGTTATGATCGTCGCGTTCCGGATAATCTTCCCGGTAGTGAGCGCCTCTGCTTTCGGTCCGGCTCAGGGCTGACACCAGGATAACCTCGGCTAACCCAAGTAGGGATTCCAGTTCGATAGCGTCAAGCAGGTCTGTATTGTAATTGGCGCCTTTGTTATCTATGGAAACTGATCGATACTTATCCTTTAGGCCCCGTATTTCCTCCAGCCCTCTCTCCATATCCGTCTGGTTCCTGAAGACGGAGCAGCAATCGGTCATGATTAATTGCATTCTGGTTCGAAGGTCCGAAGGCTTAGCACCGTTGCCATCCTTGATTGCTTTTATCCTGGCTTCAACTCTAACTTGCGCATCTTTTACAGGAGAGGGGTCGCTCAAAGTTTCTATGTCCTCTGTTATGGCCCGCCCTGCCCTTCTGCCGAAGACCACTAGATCAAGAAGTGAATTTGTGCCAAGTCGATTAGCCCCGTGAACCGATACACAGGCCGCTTCCCCAGCGGCGTAAAGTCCTGTCAATGGGAGGCCTTCCTTATTCAGAACTCGTCCGTTGAGATCCGTGGGGATTCCACCCATCATGTAGTGACAGGTAGGAGTAACTGGAATGGGCTGGGTCGCTGTATCCACACCGAGGTAGATCCTAGCGAAAGATGAAATATCGGAAAGCTTTTCCTGAATTTTCTCGGCCCCGAGACTTGTCAGATCGAGATGCACGTAATCTTTCCCATTGACGCCTCTACCCGCCCGAATTTCAGTGTCTATGGCGCGAGAAACCACATCCCGAGGAGCCAAATCTTTTAACGTAGGGGCATAATCAGTCATAAAGCTATTCCCCAGACCGTTTTTCAAAACACCGCCCTCCCCTCTGGCCGCCTCACTAATCAGAACACCTAAAGGATATATACCTGTTGGGTGGAACTGAACAAATTCCATGTCCTCCAAGGGGACTCCAGCTCTATGGCTCAGATAAACCCCGTCTCCGGTGTTGGAAAAACAGTTTGAATTAGTCTTGTAGACTCTTCCGAACCCTCCAGTAGCAATCAGGAGCGCCTTTGCCCTAACTGTATGCACAGCCCCTGTGGCAAGTTCGTAAGTAATTATTCCAGCCGCCTTTCCACCTTCGACAAGAAGATCTACCATGTAAATTTCAGAAAAGATGTGAATTTTTCTTTCCAAAGCTTTTCCGAAAAGTGTATCCAGAACTACTCGGCCGGTGCGGTCCGCTGCGTAGCACGATCTCTTTACAGGCCCCTCACCATAGTTCCTTGTGTGTCCTCCAAAAGCTCTTTGAGCAATTTTGCCCGCTGTGGTTCTATCAAACGGGACCCCCAAATGTTCAAGTTCGTAAACTGCTCTGGCTGCGTCTCTTGCCAGTGTTTCAGCGGCGTCCTGATCGGTAAGGTAGTCTCCACCTTTTACCGTGTCATACATGTGCCATTCCCAGGAATCAGGCTCCTCGTTACCCAGAGCGGCTCCAATTCCGCCCTGAGCGGCTCCGGAATGAGATCTGGTCGGGAAGACCTTGCTCACCAATCCGACTTTTAAACTCGTGGGTATTTCCAGCGCAGCCCTAAGGCCGGCCAACCCTGATCCTACTACCAACACATCAAACAAAAATTCCATTTTGCGATCGCCTCTTCGCTGATTGGCTTCACCTTTCTTTCAAAGGCGAGTATTCACAACCCATAAGACCGCAGTAGTTGCCGACGTACTCAGCTTGTGGCCTGTATAGCATGGGTTTTTCCTGGGCTTCTCCGAATTTTTCCTCAATAATGTGGCTGCACCAACCTGCTATCCTTGAGATGGCAAAAATCGGAGTGAACAGGTCTTTGGGGATTCCCATCATGAAGTACACGGGAGCGCTATAGAAATCTACGTTAGGACGAATCTCGCTTTTGCCGCGCTTATCGAATTCCTCAATAGACACACTTTCTATAAGCTTGGACAACTCATCCCATTTTTCCATATTTTTGGCTTTGGCCAGGCGAGTGGCCATTGGCTTGAGATATTTGGCTCTGGGATCCATGGTCTTATAAACAGCGTGACCCAGTCCCATTATCTTTTCTCCGCCTTCTATCCTTCTTCTGATCCAACCTGACACATCGGGTTCATGTTGAATCGCCAGAAGCATCTCCATCACTTTTGTATTGGCTCCGCCATGAAGACTTCCCGAAAGCGCCCCTACTCCGGCTGCAACAGCCGCGTACATGTGCGCCCTGGTTGAACAAAC
Source organism: Desulfomonilaceae bacterium (assembly GCA_041662605.1). NCBI lineage: Bacteria > Pseudomonadati > Thermodesulfobacteriota > Desulfomonilia > Desulfomonilales > Desulfomonilaceae > Desulfomonilaceae bacterium. The sequence goes on along the minus strand of JBAZSD010000010.1, from coordinate 127,498 downwards.
CTCTCTGCACGCAAAAGTGGATGCGTTGAACGTGTGGTCTGCATGCAAAATCAGGCAGCAGTCCAGATCTTCCGCTGTTTTCGGGTCAGGTTTTTCGCCAGTCAATCGCCACAGGAAATTTCCGGCATGCGAAAGGGAAGCATCGTAGGGTAAGGGATTCAGACCGTGACTAATCCTGTGCCAGGCCGCCACTACCACTGGCAATCGGGCGATAAGCCTCATAGCCATTTTGAGGTTGGCCTGGCGATTATCATCCTTTATGTCCGGATCAGCGGTTGCCAGCATGGGGACACACGCCTGAAGCGTGTCCATAGGATTGGCGTCATGCGGAAGCTTCTTGAGGCAATCATAGATGTAATCTGGGACTTCCGAATTATCCGCAAGGATCTGTTCGAACATCATCAATTCTTCAGGACTGGGGAGATAGCCATTCAACAGAAGGAAAGCGGTTTCCGGAAATGTCGATCTTTCGGCAAGCTCTTCGATTCTATAGCCGCGATATATTAGTATCCCCTGATTGCCGTCAATGAAGCTGATTTTTGTGTCAGCCACCGTGACGCCCCTAAGGCCGATATTCTTTACCTCTACAGTTTGTGCCATACCGCCCCCATGTTTTGTAAAATAAGTTCTTAAAATCGCTACCGAAAACTTTTTGAAAGGCAGCCGGTTGTAAGACCCACGCCTCTCAATAGAGCTACTGAAAAGCTCCCTTCAAGGCGCGGGGAAGGACTTGAAACTAGTCAGCCAGGAAAAATTCACTCTTTTTCGCGCCGCAAACAGGACACTTGTCCGGCGCTGAATCAGCTATAGTATATCCACATTTTTCGCATATGTAGTAATTTTTCTCCTCCAAGACGGCGCCTGATTCGACCGCCTGAATTGCTTTTTCATAAAGGGCTCCGTGGATTTTTTCCACTTCATTAGCCCAATGGAAACTTTTCAGAGCGGCGGTGTTTTTCTCTGCCTTGGCTGTTTGGAGAAACGCAGGATACATTGTAGTAAACTCGTGATGCTCGCCGCCAAAAGCGGCTTTGAGATTGTCCAGGGTAGAGCCAACTCCTTTGAGAACCTCCAGGTGATTGTGAGCATGAACAGTTTCCGCAGCCGCGGCGGCCCTGAATAGTTTGGCTACGCCCTTCATGTTTTCCTGTTCGGCCTTTTTCGCAAAAGCCAAATACTTCCTGTTGGCTTGTGATTCCCCAGCGAAAGCTTCCTGCAAGTTTTTCTCAGTTTCACTCATTATTTTTCTCCTTAAATTTTCAGCCCGTAAATTAAAACTTCAGTGAAAAATTAAGCATTATCGAGAAAAAGAAAAGTGGTTTATCCCCTGATTATTCTTGGAATGATCATCTGATGATGAGGACATATCGAATCAGGATTTTGATACGCGCAACCGGCGAAGGCTACCATATAATCCCTCATTTTGGTAAACGACACCACTTCATCGACGAATCCCCGTTTTGCGCAGTATACTGGTCGGGATTGATCGTAATACTGCTTCGCCAACGCGTTCATTTTATCAATAATCGGATCCAATGGTCTGCCGGCGTCCTTTTCCTTGACCAAACGCCTTGCGAACGAGGCCGCTGAGGCTGTTTCCCCATGCATGACGTATATTTCACTGGCGGGTGTGCCCAGCGTGAAAGCGCAGTGGTTGTTAGCAGTAGGCCCTCCCATGATATAATGAGCCGCCGCCGTTCCTTTCCGTAAAACGAAGAGCATCATCGGCACATTAGTTTGCTCAATTGAATAGATCAGGGATTGTCCAAGTCCAAGCAATTCAGCCTTTTCGGCAATATCTCCCACGTCGATCCCGGAAGTGTCCTGAAACCACACAATAGGAACTCTATCTCTACCGCACAGTGTGACAAATTCATTCATCTTTATGAGACCCTGACGATAGAGCTTACCCCCGATACCAGGATACGGCGCATACTCAGGATAGCCCTGTCCCAGAAAACCCTGCTTGTTCCCAATAATGCCGACAACAAAACCGTCAATCTTGGCCAGTCCCGTGTAGACCTCAGGACCGTAAGCGGGTCTGAATTCCATGTGTTCGCTGTTATCAGTCAGCCTCGCCAAAATATCCGCAAAATTATATATAGCCTTCTGATTCATCGGGACGATGTAGTTGAGATCCTCGCCGCCAAATTTTGGTTCCGCAGGCGCCGCAACCCTGAAGAATCTTGGATCATAGGCCGGCATGAAACTCATGTATTCGCGCAGGCCGTCCAGCAACGCTTCCTCGGTTTCAAAAACTCGCTTAAAGAAACCGGTTTCATCATAGTGGATTCCTACGCTACCAGGAGGGACTTCCTTGAAATGACGCGTGGCGTTGATTAGTGATTCCGCCCCATCAAGATCAAAAAAGCCTTTAGGGCTCATACCGCTTACTATCCCTCCGCCGCCGACAGCGATATTACAGTCCTTGTGGGCCAGCAATATTGTGGGACTGATGCCATGATAGCCGCCACCTGCGGGATTGGTGCCATAAATTCCTGCGAGAACGGGAATACCCAGTTTCTCCAGTTCGGCGTGACGAAAGAATGTCGCTCCACCGCCTCTGCGATCAGGGTAAACTTCCTGCTGTTCGGTGAGCTTTACTCCGGAGCAGTTAACGAGCCATACCAAAGGCAGTCTCAATCTCTTGGCCAGATCAGTGACCCTTAGGATATTAGCCGCCTGTCCTTGAACCCATGCTCCTGCCATAACCTTGTTGTCGAATCCGACTTTTACCGCCCCTTTCCCCTTGATCTTGCCCAGCCCATCAACAACCCCGGTGCTGCTTTCTTCATTGTCTGCCGGGTTAAAAATGGTATGAAGAGGTCGCCACGAGCCTGGATCTACGAGACGCTCCAACCTCTGAAAAACTGTAAGCTGGCCTCGATCGTTAATCTTCTTTTCAGGTAGCCCGGCTAATCGCTTCTTGGAGACTTCTTTTTCCAGTTCCTGCTCGACCTCACGAATTTTCGCCAGATTTTCGGCGCCTTCACGTATCTTGGATTCCGGAAGTGGCTTTCCAATTTCCGCCATCTTTTCGAAGTACGGTCTCATCCATGTTCCTCCGTCACAGACATTTTCTGATGCGCTTTTCCTAGTGGAATAATTACAATATCAGCTTAATAAAGGCTTTTCAACTGCCATAGATTGGAAAAATTAACTATTCAGGTTTTTGGGGGGGTGATTTGAGGGCGCAGGCGCCCTCAAAAGGAACCTAAACCTTTAATTGGTCAAAACTTACGAAGATCATCTCCATCTGATTGCTCGACACCCTCTCTCAATTCATCCGGGGAGAATTCCGATTTCTTGGGTGGAATACTTCTGAGTGGCGGGAAAAGCCCTTTGAATTTTGGCGAGTTCTGTTCCATCCGTTCAGGTGAATGGCGGGACCAGTAAGGGGTGGAATCTTCTTCTTCTATCAAGACCGTTAGTAAGAGCGCCGGGTACCTGTATCTGGGATTGTTTCCAAGGAAGGTGAGCATTTCTCTGGCTCTGAGAAATGACTCTTTGCGTCTGTTAATTTCGCCCAAAAGATACATTACCATCGCTGGATCGCCCTTTGTTAGTCCCCGACGCAGGGCGTCGTCAAGAAAGAAGTCCGCTTTTTCCAGTAGCTGCGCTTCAGTGCGCAGAGCGCCTAACTCGCGAGCGGCCCAGGAACCCTTCAGCCCCAATATGCCAAGGTCTCGAGGATTCAAACCTTTAGCCTCGAGAACGGTCAATAACGCAAGTTGTGATCCCGCTCGTCTTTCTTCGCTTGACTCAACGACAAAAATACTCTGATATGCTGATGATCTGACAACGAGTTTCAGATTCTCTGGAACTCGCGTCTGAAAATCTTGAGTCCTATAGGTAAAAAAACAGTTTGGACATGTAGCTGTATCAGATATTCGATTGGAATCGCGGGGCAAAAGTCTGAAATCCAGCCCGAACCCAAACGCCGACGACGCCTTCCCCTCACCGTTCCAAAAATGGGAGAAATGGTGGTGGCATACCGGGCAAGCAAGAACTTTCACTGAACTGTTCACGCGATCCTCCTTCAATGATATTTAACTTTCGACAAACGAACAAAATGGAACTGATGTAGTAATAATAGCATAAATGAACGTTTTTGACCATGGTTTTCTTTATTCCAGTTCTTACTTATAGGCTTAACTATCTCATTATCCGGGGTTTTGGATCTCATGAAAGGCAGTCATTTTAAACACAGGACCATTGACTATGAGACTGAAATGAACTCATCGCAGTTCGCTGCCGTTTCCACCGGCGAGGGCCCAGTCCTCGTGATTGCCGGAGCAGGTTCAGGAAAGACCCGGACCATTGTTTACAGGGTCGCATGGCTTGTTGATCACGGAATTGATCCGTCATCCATTCTATTGCTCACCTTCACTCGTAAAGCCGCTCAGGAAATGCTGGGTAGAGCCATGAAACTACTGGATGACAGGGTGGCGCTTGTTTCGGGCGGGACTTTCCATTCTGTAGGGGCGTCTATCCTTCGCAGATATTCGCGTCTGGCGGATTTTGACTCATCTTTCACTATTCTGGATCAGGGTGACAGCCATGATCTTATAGACCTGGCAAGAAAAGAAATTTCTCCGCCAATCCTGGACCTGAAATCATTCCCCAAGGCAAGGACCATCTCCGAATTAATAGGACGGGCCTCAGGATCCGGAGATTCGATTCAGGATGTAATTCGACAGAGATACCCGCATTTTGAAGAGTATGGACCGGATATAGAAAGGGTTGCGCAGTTTTACCAGGAATACAAAAAGACTCATCAATCGATGGACTATGATGACCTGTTGGGGCGCGCTGTAGACTTGCTGGAAACAAATCAACAGGTCAAACAGGACGTATGCTCTCGTTGGTCTCACATACTGGTGGACGAATATCAAGACACTAACCGAATGCAGGCAAGGATGGTTCGTCTGCTTGCCGATGGACACGACAACGTCATGGCTGTTGGTGACGACTCCCAGAGTATCTATTCGTTCAGGGGAGCCGATTTCAAGAATATCATGCGATTCCCTGATCTGTTTCCTGGAACCCGGATAATTAAGCTCGAGGAAAATTTTCGGAGCGTTCAGCCGATTCTGGAGGTTGCTAACAACATAATCGCAGGCGCCTCTGTCGGGTTCCAAAAAAGATTGTTCAGCAGCAGGAAGATTGGTGTGAAGCCTTTACTGGCAACCCCATTCAGCGAAAAAGAACAGAGCCTGCTTGTGTTGAGAATTGTCAAAGAATTCAGTCGCCTTGGCATGCCACTAAATGACGTGGCTGTACTCTTTCGAGCGGGTTTTCATTCGTTTGATCTCGAAGCCGAGCTTACGAAGACCAGACGGCCGTACGTGAAATATGGTGGATTCAAGTTCGTGGAAAGCGCGCATATCAAGGACGTGTTGGCTCATCTTAGGGTCATAACCAATAAAAATGATAGAATCAGTTGGGCTAGAATTCTCAAAATCATTGCTCATGTTGGAGACAAAACGGCGAAGAAACTGGCGGAAGCGTTTGCAAAGTCGGACAACGGCGCTGATCTGACGAGTCTTGTTCCGGAGCGCAAGAAGTATACAGAGGATGCGAGGTCGCTCCTTCGAACGCTCACGGAAATCGGTGGGTTCGAAGGCTCCTTACCTGACAAGATAGATCAGGTGACTCGATTTTTGACTCCATATCTCCAAGCTTCGTACGACAACTATCCGAAGCGTTTGAAGGAACTCGACCAGTTGGCCCAGATGAGCGCTCCTTACAAGTCTTTGACCGAGTTTCTTAACGATGTGGCTATTGAACCACCTGAACACGAAATTGACGAGGATTTTGGGTTTCAAAACAGATTGATACTGTCAACCATACATTCAGCCAAAGGTCTTGAGTGGGGAACTGTAATACTCATCTGGGCCGCGGAGGGGAGGATTCCTTCTCCTATGGCTTTGGCCAATCCAGACGACTTGGAAGAGGAGCGTAGACTCCTCTACGTAGCTGTTACTAGGGCCAAGGAAAGATTGATAATAATTGTTCCGCAAACCATGTACGATAGGAGATTGGGGGTAGTCGGGACAACTCCATCAAGATTTTTGGAAGAAATTCCTACTGATTGTTTTGCAAGCAATTGGACCACAGACATGGTTCAGGACCATTTGCTTGAAAACCCTTGACAGAATTTCCCAGGACCAATATTTTAGAAGCTTGAGGCTTGGAGAGATGACCGAGCGGCCGAAGGTGCTCGCCTGCTAAGCGAGTGTGGGGTGTAGAGTCCCACCGAGGGTTCGAATCCCTCTCTCTCCGCCACAAAAATTCCGGTTTCCCAAAATTAACAGCCAAGAATCTTTGCGTACAAATTAGAAACTACCTGTCGGTTCAGATATTGCGTCTCGTTTTTCTTTTTTTACCTCATCATCCGAAGATAATCCTGCATACGACAATAGCGGCGAGCACTCCTACCAGGTCAGCTAACAACCCTGCCTGAACTGCGTATTTTGTCTTGCTTATGTTAACCGCTCCAAAATAGACAGCTACCACATATAGAGTCGTCTCAGTGCTTCCCAGAATTACCGATCCCAACCTAGCCTGGAAGGAATCCGGACCATGAGATGTCACTATCTCACCCAAAATTCCAAGAGAAGCCGCTCCGGACAATGGTCTGGTCAGAGCCAAAGCCAGCACATCCGATGTTATCCCGAGGTCTCGTAAGGACGACGGGATGAAACCGGTCAGGATATCCATAGCCCCTGAAGCCCTGAACATTCCCACAGCTACCAATATCGCCACCAAATAGGGAATTATGTTTACAGCGATCTCAAAACCCTGTTTGGCGCCATCCACAAAAGTCTCATAAACTTTGACACCCTTCAGAGCGCCATACAGAGGAATGCCCACAAGGAACAAAATCAGGATCAAATTTGATATGGTGGATGCTAGTTCATTCGTCGACATATTTTCCAACGCGTGGGAAGTCAGTCCTGATATCTTTTCATCCTGGAAAGTAAACGAGCGATGCAAAAGGCTGAAACGGTCGAAAAAGTAGTTGCGATTATAGTGGGAAAAATAATGATAGTTGGATCTTTAGAGCCACCAGCCGCCAAAAGGGCGATTGCTCCAAATGGAACCAACTGCAAGCTGGATGTGTTTAGGGCGAGAAACATACACATGGCGTGAGTAGCGGTTCCCTTTGTCGGATTGAGCGTTTCAAGATCCTTCATAGCTTTTATCCCTAACGGCGTGGCAGCATTGTTCAGTCCGAACATGTTTGCGATCATGTTTGACGCCATGGTCGCAACAGCGGGGTGATCGGGGGGAACACCAGGGAAAATTCGAACCATCAGAGGGGCGATCAGTTGGCTCAGCTTTTCGGTCAGGCCACTTTTCTCAGCAATTTTCATAATTCCCAGCCAGAGAGCCATTATCCCCGTCAATCCAAGAGCGAGCCTGAATGCGTTCATGGCGCTTTCAGGAACAGAGTTGACCAAAGGCTTCAAGTTTCCCGTCGCAAGGGCTATTACGGTTGAAACAACTAATAGAAATAGCCATATTATGTTGAGCAAAAGACCTCCACTCATTACCATGAAACAGCCGGATTTAACGGCCAAAACCATGCGGAACTGACCTTGAAGTTCAGACTGTATTAATCGATCAACCTTCCTTTGCCTTTTTTCCCCCTGGACGGGGTTCTCTTTTCGAGGGCGCTGGTTCTTTCTGTTTTATTCGCTTCAAGTTTTCCTGAATCGCTTTGTTTTCAGGCGCTAGTTTTATAGCCTTATTCAGGAATTCTGTCTGTTTCTTGACGTCCCCTTTCTTATCAAGGCTGACGGCATAGTCGTTGTAAGCCAGGGCCAGATCGGTCTTGATCTGACTGTTCTCAGGTTCTAAACCTATGGCTTTGTTAAGATACTGGATTTCCTGTTCATATTTGCCCTGATCTCCGTAATTCAGGGCCTGATTGTGGTAAATCGCCGCGAGGTTGGACTGAGCAGCCTTGTTTTTGCTATCATATTTCAAGGCTTTTTCCAGAGTAATGACCGCCTTGGAAACGTGGCCGGCCTTGTATTCCGCTATCCCCTGTCTGGTCATGATTATAGCGAGATTGGAATGAGTAAGTTGATTCTTGGGGTCCAGTTTTAATGCGTTTTGCAGGTTGGCCAATCTTGCTTCAAGACTCAGGGCGCCATCCTTGACTGAGTAATTGTTGTATGCCGCAGCAAGGTTTTTCTTGGTGGTCGCATCGTTGGGATCCAATTCAAGGGCTTGTTTGAGTAAAGAAATTTGCGTGTCGAATTCGCCTGTCTTCCCCTTAATCACGGCCAGATTCGAAATGGCTCTTGCCATGGCTTGCTCGGTGATGGGATCTTTAGGACTGTATTCATCAGCTTTCTTGAGCAGCTCGATCTCTTCTTCGATTGCTCCAGCTTTCCCCTTCTCTATAGCCATGTTGTAATAGGCCACACCAAGATTTTTCTTGATCTTCAGGTTTGAAGGGTCCAGAGCCAGAGCGTCTTCCAATTCCTTTATTTCATTCTTTTGAGAGGAACTTGCGGTATCTGAAACTCCCTGATTGTTGATCAAGGCCGCCAGAGCTTTCTTGATCGATGGGTCGTTTGGATGAGCCTTGATAGATTTTCTGAGAAAATGAATTTTGTCCTTGTCAGAAATCTTTTCTGGGGCGCTTGAAACCGCCTGAAGGCATGCGTTCACCAAATTTGTTTTGATCTCTTCGTCGTCGGGTTGCACGTCCAGCGCCTTTTCAAAAAAACGCAGTCCATCAACTATCTTTCCTTCTTTACTCAGACGAATTCCATAATTGTTGTATGCTATAGCGAGTACCCGACGGAATTTGGCGTTTTGGGGATCCAGAGTGAGGGCTTCCTCGAGAGCCGGGAGAGCTTCATTCATGTTGTCCCTGGCTAGAAGATGGCTCCCGCGAAAAAACGCGTTCTCAGCTTTTTGAGCGTCAGTTGGACTTGAGCCCCAAGACACCGCGTTCTCTCCAAAGCACATGAGAAGCGTCAAACACAGAAAAAACACCTTGTTTCCTAAAGATCGCTGTTGATCCATAATTTTTTTTGAATCTCCTTCACAATTCAGGTGTCGTATAAATTCAGTTTGCCTGAACTATGGAGCATGCTCAGTGTAAAGAGCGAAAAATCTATATCACGGCTCGATTCAGCGGTCAAGAATGGTTACAATTATTAATATTTGATAACAACGAGTTAAGCTTGGTATGTGTAAAAGTTGAAAATCTATGATGACAATATCTTGAATATCCAGGATATAATTTTTCATTCAAGAACAAGTTGTGTGTTACTTGACAAAAACACGTCAGTTGCTAAAACGGCCATCTGAACTAAGAATTTAGGAGGACGCCATATGATCGAGGTCAGCGGATTGACCAAATATTATGGAAGTCTGGCTGCCATAAAGGATGTGAATTTCCTGGTACAACCTGGAGAAATAGTGGGTTTTCTGGGGCCCAACGGAGCCGGAAAAACTACCACGATGCGCATTCTCACCTGTTTTGTTCCTGCCACATCCGGGACTGTAAAAATTGCCGGGACAGATGTCTCTGAGGATTCAATGACAGTCCGGCGTAATATCGGTTACTTGCCTGAGAATGTTCCGCTTTACAATTGGATGCGAGTTCGCGGGTACCTCGAATTTGTTGCGCGGGCCAAAGGTATCCGATCCTCGAATCGGGATTATGAAATCGACAGGGTTTCAGGCATAGTTGGGATACAAGAAGTAATGCCTAAAATGGTCCGCTGGCTCTCAAAAGGTTATAGGCAGCGAGTTGGTCTGGCTCAGGCGTTGATCGGAGATCCGCCCATAATTATTCTTGATGAGCCCACCATCGGTCTGGATCCTAGACAGATCAGGGAAATCAGAAATCTTATAAAAAGCTTCGCATCAAATAAGACGGTGATACTGTCATCCCACATTCTACCCGAAGTGAGCCAGGTATGTTCACGAGTCATAATTATAAACAAAGGCTCAATAGTCGCCGAAGACACGCCTGAAAATTTGATTAGCGGCTCTGCCAGAGGCCCAAGAATTCAAATCACTTTACGGGCTCCGGAACATGAATCTATCCAACTCATATCCACTATGAAAGGTGTGTCCGCCGTCAGGACCATCGCTCCGTTTCAGGATGGCCAGTTGACACTCACTGTGGAATCGGAGCAGGGAACGGACCCGAGGCCTCAACTCGCAAAAGCTGTCGTAGAAAAGGATTGGGACCTGTTGGAGCTTAAATCCATAGATGTGAGTCTGGAAGACGTCTTCATTGATCTTGTGACTGAAGAATCCGGGGACGTGATCTCCAAAGGCGCTGTTTCAGAAAGAGAGGTGGCCTAGTGAACGGTTTCGTGGCGATCTTTAGGAAGGAAATGGCTAATTTCTTCGTATCTCCCATAGCCTACGCCGTAATTGGCATTTTTCTAATTATAGCAGGATTTTTCTTCTGGGCCAACCTGTCCCTGTTAAGTCTTGTGAGTCTACAGGCTGCAAATGATCCTTCAATAATGACCAGAATCAATCTCACCGATGTGGTGATCCGTCCGATGGTTCAGAACATGAGCATCATACTCCTCTTTCTGACGCCGCTGTTGACGATGAGGCTTTTCTCCGAGGAGAAAAAGAGCGGAACAATCGAACTCCTGCTCACTTACCCTGTCAATGATTTCGGAATTGTCATGGGGAAGTTCCTCGCTGCCGTAACAGTGCTGCTGATCATGATGGGTTGCACACTAACTTTCGCAATTATTATGGCTACATTGGGATCCTTTGACATAGGTGTCTTTTTCAGCAGTTATCTGGGATTGATCCTAATGGGGGCATCATTCATAGCTTTAGGGGCATTTATTTCCTCGGTGACAGAAAACCAGATTGTAGCTGCGGCGATCTCTTTTGGCGCTGCGTTGATGTTTTGGATCATCAGTTGGACTTCCTCCTTCACAGGTCCGACAATGGCCGCGATAATCCGTCAGACTTCGATATTGGAGCGGCTCGATTCATTCTTTAAGGGCGTAATCACCGTTTCAGATGTCACCTATTTTCTATTTTTCACGGCCTTTTTCCTGTTTCTGAGCTTTCGATCCGTTGAAACTCAACGGTGGAGGGGATGACATATGAGTGATTTTTTTAAATCTCGGACTGCTAAAGGTGGTGGACTAGCCTTTGGAATCATTATATTCCTGGCAATAATTGTAGCTCTTCAATATATCGCCGTTCAGAACCCCAAGAGATGGGACGTGACCAATTCCGGTAGCCATACACTTGCGCCCCAGAGTCGCCAGGTTATTGAAACCTTTAAAGACAAAGACCTTCCAGTCGAAGTCCTGGCTTTTTACGAAACAAAGGATCAAAGAGGTCGGGAGCACACCCAGGATCTGTTGGATCGTTACCGCGACGTATGGAAGAATTTTACCTACACCTTTTATGATCCGGACAGGGACCGGGCTTTAGCTCTCCAAAACAAGATTGACAGTTACCCCACAGTCATTTTGAAAGTCGGCCCCAAGACCGAGAGGCTTAATCAGTTGGATGAGGAATCTCTGACCAACGCTCTAACACGTTTGTTGCGGACGGAAGTGAAGAAAGTGTATTTTCTTAAGGGCCATGGTGAACTCGATCCCGCGGACACAGGAGTTCAGGGTTTTTCAGTGGCCAAGGATCAGATTGAAAAACAGAATTACACGACGTCTGATCTCATTTTGCTTGAAACGCCCAAGGTCCCGGACGATTGCGCAATCCTTGTGATTGCGGGCCCAAAAACCGATCCGATGGACAATGAGTTTTCGGCTATTGAGGATTATGTAGGTAAAGGCGGCAGTCTTCTAGTAACACTCAATCCCTTCAAAACCCCTAAGCTCTGCGAGGTCCTTAAGAAATACGGCTTCGAGACCACAGGTGACATCGTTGTCGACAGAATGAGCCAGGCTCTTGGTGGCGATTATCTTATGCCGGTTATCACGACCTATGCCCAGTTTCCAATCACCAGGAACTTCACTGTCGCATCATTCTTTCCTCAAACCAGGTCCGTTCGGGTCGTGTCTCCAAATCCCCCGGGTGTCCAGGCTATAGAACTTGCCAAGACAAGCCCTGTTTCCTGGACCATCGACGAACAGCAGCTTAACTCCGGCGTCGCCGACTTCAACGAAAAAACCGGCAAGAAAGGTCCGATACCAGTTATGGCCGTGTCGACCATCACGGCCAAAGCGCTTGGTCCCAAAGCTGCCACCGATTCCAATGCAAAATCTTCTGACAAGGATCAGCCGCAAAAATCCGACGTGGCGAACGACACAAAAACCAACAAGAAGGGTCGTGTTGTTGTTGCCGGCAGCTCGCTGTTCGCAGCGAACCGTTTCTTCAAACTTCAGGGAAACGGAGATTTGTTTCTGAACAGCATATCCTGGCTGGCTGAAGATGAGAACCTTATAGCAATTCGACCCAAATCCGAAAATGCCCAACCTATTGTCCTTACTGGGAACCAGTCGCTGATCTCATTCGTAATCCCAGTGATCATCGTCCCACTGATCTGGATCCTCGCGGGTGTGGCCGTATTTGTTTATAGGAGAAAACTCGCCAGGGCTGGAGGATTGGATTAGTTCCATGAAACCATATAAGATACTGATCTATTTGGGCGTTTTGTTAGCCCTAGTGGCGTACATATATTTTGTGGAGATCAAACACAAACAGGCTGAGACAGACCGTAAGGAGAAAGAATCCAGGATCGTTCAGCTTGACCGGGACCAGATCAAAGATGTCAAGATTGTGAGACATGATGAAAAAGCCATTGATATTAAGAAATCAGATTCAAAAGGATGGAATATCATCAGCCCTGTCAACACTTCCGCCGACACGAAGGCTGTCGAGGACCTATTAGTTGCCTCGACACTCGCCCAACCAGAAAAAACCGTTTTGGATAAGGATGTCAACTGGCAGGACTACGGGCTGGACAAGCCTGATCTTGAATTGACTTTCACCGGGCCCGGCAAGAATGTGAAGATCTGTTTCGGAGCCCCAAATCCTTCCAAATCATCTTATTATTTGAAAGTCGAAGGAGAGCCCCGCCTTCTCCTGGTACCGGACACTTTGAGGATAAGTGTTAACAAGACACTGTTCGACCTTCGCGACAAGTCTGTGGCAAAATTTTCTCCTGGCCGAATCAATAAAATTGAAATCGTCAAGGATGGCCAGGAAACAGATCTTGAACAGAAAGAAGGGAAGTGGCGCATTCTGAAACCTGTTGAAGCGCCGGCGAAATCAGCGTCGGTTAGAACCCTTCTCAGGAGCCTGGAAACTCTAAAAGCCAAGGAAATAATTGACGAACCACAGAATGCCAACAACCCATATAATCTAAATGAGTCCAAGAATTCAATTACACTTACCGGAAAAGATTTCAAGAAAACCCTTACACTAGGTTCCATTAAAGATAAGAAGTCGGGAAGCGGCCAATCAGGAAATTCCGTATACATGTCAGTCTCAGGCGAGGCTCCTGTATATGTGGTGGATGACAGGTTCTTTACTGGGGAGAAGCTTGATCCGGATTCTTTGACCGATAGGTCCATTGTTTCAATCGAACCAAGGATAGTTGAAAAGGTCCTGATAGAATTCATGGGGAAAAACTGGGAACTGGCCAGAGCCTCTGACAACAAGTGGAAAATGGAACAACCGGACCGGCGTGACAAACTGGAGGACTGGTTGGTAAGCGAGATGCTCTGGTCGCTCAAAGACCTGAATTACAAATCAGTCATTTATCCCATCCCTGATGATCTTGCCCCGTTCCAGCTTAACCTGCCACAGCTTGTAATGTCGATTTATGAGAAAGGGGCCAAGGATCCAGTAAAGATAACTATGGGGTGGCCTGCTTCTGAGGAACCACCATCCAATACTGACGGTCGAACCGGCGCCGACCATGCCGTCGCCCCGGAAAGCGACAACAAAAAACCGGCGCAGGGGCTGGATGCTCCAAAGGTCCCGAAGATCGCATACGCTATGGTGGAACCTCCAAACGACGAAAAGCATGTGATTTATATCGTGAACGGGGCGTTTATAGGAAAACTGAGGGTTGATCTGGATCAACTATTGAAGAAAGAGTGATTAATCGCCAAATGGGTCATGTTCTTAATGCTGTGACTCTCCATATTAGCCATGCCATCTATGTATTTTGCTCGATATACCAACCAGTTTCGGATGTTGGGAAATACGCTGAAAATGATGGAATTACCCGGCCTTTTCGGATGAGACAGTCTAATTCAGATCAGACTCTAGCCTGGGCGCTGCGTATCATTACCATGATGGCGGTGACTGCGGCCGGAGTCACTCCGGAAACTCGGGAAACGTGCCCTATCGAGTGTGGTCGAGTTGAGCCCAGTCGCTCTTTTAACTCACGTGACAATCCCGGAACCGACTCATAATCAAAGTCCTCCGGGATTCTCACCTTCTCCAGTCGGACAAACTGTTCAGCCTCACGCTTTTGTCTCTTTATATATCCTTCATATTTGAGTTCTATTTCGATTTGTGACTGCAGTTTTTCATCAATCTTCTCGTTTTCCCAGAAACCCAGTCTTTCGAGATCTGCGAATCTAATTTCCGGTCTTTTCAAAAACTTGGCGGCGGACATGGCTTCACGCATTTCTGACCCTCCCCGAGAAATCACCAGATCGTTAAGTTCGGCGGAAGGTTTAATTCGAATTTCATTGAGTTGATTCAAGTGATTTTTGAGGTCTTTTTGCCTCTCTTCAACGATCCGTAGTGTGTCAGAACTCAACAAACCTATTGAAGCGCCCTTCTTAACGAGACGTTCATCCGCATTATCTTCTCTTAACAGTAGCCTGTGTTCCGCCCTGGATGTGAACATCCGATAGGGTTCAAGAACTCCCCTGGTAACCAGGTCATCGATCATTACGCCTATATAGGCCTCGGAACGGTCGAGAATCATGGGTTCCTGTTCCTTCAGTTTTAGAGCGGCGTTTATACCTGCCATTAAGCCTTGGGCTGCGGCTTCTTCATAGCCTGAAGTTCCATTGATTTGTCCAGCCAAATAAAGGTTGGCGACGAGTTTTGTCTCGAGGGAGAGTTTGAGACATCTGGGGTCTACGAAATCATATTCAATAGCATACGCAGGCCGCACAATTTCCACAGCCTCAAGCCCAGGCACGGTGTGAAGAAGTTCATATTGCAGGTCGGCGGGTAATGAATTCCCCAACCCCTTGAGATATATTTCGGTTGTGTTAAGCCCCTCCGGTTCGGCAACTACGGGATGACTCCCCCGTTCTGGGAAACGGGCGATCTTGTCTTCCAAAGACGGACAGTATCTGGCGGGCTTTCCCTGAATAGCGCCAGAGTAAAGGGAAGACTTGCGCAAGTGTTTCGTGACAAACTCATGAGTGGCCGCAGACGTACGAGTTTTGAAACAAGATTTCACAGGACGATTAATAGAAACGGTTCTCATGGAGAAGGGTATGACCTTAAGGTCACCTGTATCTTCGGACATTACCGAAAAGTCGATGCTGGATCGTTTTATTCTTGGAGGGGTGCCAGTCTTGAATCGCCCCGATGGTAAGCCAAGGTCTCTCAATTGTCTTGCCAGGCTTATTGATGGGAACTCCCCTGCCCTGCCGGCCTTGTAATTGACCGGTCCAACATGGATTGTCCCATCCAGAAAGGTACCGGTGGCCAGTATTACGGATCCAGCCGTAACCTCATATCCGGTTCTTTCTACTACTCCGCGACATTTGGCGTCCTTAATTACTAGGCTGTCAACCATCTCCTGACGTATTAGGATATTCTCCTGAGCTTCCACAGCGGTCCTCATGGCGGCAGAATAATCGAGCCGATCGCATTGCATTCTTGATCCTCGAACGGCAGGTCCCTTGCTGATACCGAGCAACTTGTACTGAATGCAACTCTTGTCGGCGGCGGCCCCCATTTCACCGCCAAGGGCGTCAATTTCTTTCACCAAGTGACCTTTACCTATACCGCCGATGGAGGGGTTGCATGGCATTAGTCCGATGGTGTCTACATTGAGAGTATAGAGCCATACACTTAATCCCATACGAGCGATGGCCAAGGCTGCCTCACAGCCCGCGTGTCCCGCACCCACAACAATTATGTCAGTTTCATTCCAGCTTTTCATCAAAAAACCACGAGTCAGGATTTCATACGGAATATATACTTACTCAATGGCCCTTTGCAATGGCGCAGCCCTGTATGCGATTCTTCTTTACAAGTAGTTTCGATATGTTATAAAATAAGCCAATTTTCCCAGGTACTTCAGATCATGTTCGAGACTGAGCTTCTATTACGAGGAGATTCTCATGAGATTCCGCAACCTAGGATTGACGACCAAGATTACGGTTACGACCCTCGTTCCTATACTACTGGTCATAATTTTGTCCACGGTTGGGGTGTTTGCTCTCAGAGACCTCCTAAAGCTGGTGAACCAGGTTGAACAATCCTATAAAACCTTAATGCTGTCTATGAAGGTTCAGGAATACGCTCACGATATGAAATCCGGCCTGGAAGGTTTCTTGCTCACTCGAAAGGAAAGCTCCCTGGAACCCTATAGACAGGCCGAAAAGGACTATGGAAAGTCTTTTCAGCAGCTTCGAGCGCAAATTATTTCAGGCGCCCAAAAAGCTACTATCGACGAAGCTCATGCACATCTCGAGAGGTGGAAAAAAGAAGCGGCGGAGCCTTCCATTAAATCCCGTAAAATGGTGAAGGGACACGATGATTGGGAAAAGTTTGATGACGCAATACACAACTTCAGGAAAAAAGAGACTTTGACACTTGCCGAGCAGGAGGCTGCCGGACACGCCGGTGAGGCATGGACCGAAAAAATAATGATTCTTGGGACAGTTTTTCTTATCCTGTTAACTTTCCCGCTCTGTTACCTGTTGGCCAGGTCTCTGGCCAAACCACTCGCACAGGCTGTGGCTCTCGCTGAAGGTATCGCAAGGGGGGATCTTTCCCGGACCTTAATCGTGACGACGAAGGACGAAATAGGCAAACTGGGTGACGCTCTAAACCACATGGTCATCTCCTTGAAAGAGCAAACATCCAAGACTTTAGAAGGAGCCAGCGTTCTGGCTTCTTCCGCTGCGGAGATTTCCACCAGTGTCGCGGAATTGGCTTCAACCGCCACTGAAACCTCCTCGGCTGTCACAGAAACGGTCACAACGGTTGAAGAACTGCAACAGACAGCGAGATTATCGAGCGAGAAGGCCCGAAAGGTCGCCGAAGGAGCCCACCAGGCGGCTCAGATTTCTGATAACGGGGAAAAGGCCATCGAAGATACGGTCCAAAAGATCACTACGATCAAGACGGAAATGGAGTCCATAGGTGAGACCGTTCAGAGGCTTAGTGAACAGAGCCAGTCAGTTGAGGATATTGTTAATTCCGTTCGTGATCTTGCGGATCAATCCAACCTGCTTGCTGTAAACGCTTCAATCGAAGCTGCTAAGGCAGGAGAACAGGGCAAGGGGTTCGCCGTTGTGGCCGCTGAGATAAAGATCCTGGCAGACAGGTCCAGGGAGGCTACAGAACAGATTAGGTCTATTCTTGAAGATACTAGAAAATGGATAGCCGCCGTTGTAATGGCCACTGAGCAAGGATCTAAGGCTGTAGCTAGCGGCGTAAAGCAATCCAGACTCGCCGGGGATTCAATTCGTTCCCTTTGCAAGAGTGTATTGGAATCAGCGGAGTCAGCCACCATAATCCAGGCATCCAATGAACAGCAAGCAGTTGGTGTAGAGCAGGTTTCAAACGCCATGGCCTATATAGACCAGGCTGTCCGACAAAATGTAACCGGCGCGACCCAACTTGAAGACGCTGCTCGGCAGATTTCCGACTTGGGAAATTCCCTCAAGGAACTCGTTGAACGTTATAAAATGTGATCTCGCGCTACAAAAGCTTTCTAGCGTTTGCAATTTCTCGCATGTTCTAATCTCATGGGCCCGAAAATCCCGCTTTTGCCAGTCTCAGCGGCTTTATCTTCTCGATTTGAAGATCTCGGAATGGCGCCGGTGATCTTGCCAATTAGCCAGGTAGAGTTTCGCAAGTTCCGCTGATTTGATTATCAGGACGTTCTCCGCATTTTGTTCATCCGCCGCACGGGTAAAGTTAAATGAGCCGGTGACAACGGTGTCGCTGTCAATAATCATTATTTTGTTGTGGGCAATATTGTGCGCCTGGTCAACGTAAGTCCGGATACCCGAATTGGCCAGAAAAGTTGCGGACGAGTAATTGTCCGTCAGGTGGATCTTATCAAGAATGACCTCGACATTTACGCCTCTTTTTCGCGCTTTCAAAAGGGCCTTGGCAATCCGGGACGATGTGAATGAATAAGCCTGGACAAGTATCTGGGTCTTGGCGGAGTCAATTGCCCTGATAATCGATCTTGAACATTGGCCCTCCGGACTGAAACATACAACCGTTGGAGCGTTGGTCAGAGTCAACTCCTCGCAAAAGCCATGACCAAAAGCGGTCGCCACAAGGAGGAGTGAAACAAACAATGATCTGGAGATTCTTGGGATAGTCATGATGCGCACCGAACAGTTTTGTACTTACAATGTCATTATACCAGCCAATCCCTTTTGAAAACATCAGGAACATCGCACATCCCGAAATTGGTTTTGCTGGATTAGTAGTAAGTATTGTGAGTTGGTCAATCTTTTCAGTCAGTTCACCTTGAGTCGTACCAGGACGGCCCCCCATCCTCCGGCTTCTTCAGGAGCCTGAACGAACCTTTCGACACAAGGATGTCTTTTTAGAATTGAGTAAACTCGGTTTCGGAGAATCCCCTTACCTTTTCCATGAATGATTCTTATATCGATGATGCCGGAGTCCAGACACCCCTGGATATAGTCCTGAAGGAGATCACCCAACTCACGAGGCAAAAAGGTGTGAAGGTCCAGGACTCCATCTATCGGAAGTTCGATTGGTACCTCTATTGTTGGATCTATGTCATCGTGACTATTCATTTCAATTTCTTTTCATGAAACAACTGGTTTGTAATACATCAGAGAGCGAGCAAAACGCCTTGTTTTCTCCTCCAGAAGGGCCATCTCATCAGTGCCCAGGGGCTTGAAATCTGACGCGAAAGCCACATTCTCCTCCAATTGTTTGATGTTGTCACATCCAATAACAACAGCGCTGACCGCCTTGGAAAGAGCGTAGTAAAGGAAAGGCCTCATGGATTCATACCACGGAAGTTGGTTTGCAATGCCCCTGAAGTAAACCTTCATTCCTATAATTCCCATATTCTTTTCCACGGCCGTCGGAATCACGCTGTCGATGAAACTGTTGTAAAAATGTTCAGCGGAATTTACAGGAATCAGGACTGTGTCAAAGTTGAAAAGTTCGAAACATTTTCGGAGAATTTCAGGATCCTGGTGTCCAGTAACTCCTATGAATCGAACCATGCCCCTTTTCTTTGCTTCTACAAACGCTTCAATCGCTCCACCAGGACCGAATATAGCTGCGATATCTTCTTCAGTGCGAACATCGTGGACCTGCCAGAGGTCGAGATAGTCGGTTTTCATATTTGATAGAGTTTCAACGAGGTGGTCTTGAGCGCCCTTCCTGGTCCTCGCATGAGATTTACTTGTCAGGAAAATGTCTTTTCGTCTGTCCGCAAGCGCCAAGCCATAATAAATTTCACTACCCGAATATGCCCTCGCCGATTCAAGATAGTTGATTCCAAGATCAATTGCGTGATTGATCAGTCTGGCAGCCTGAAGATCATATCCAAAAGTCCGCAGTATTCCTTCACCTCCAAGACCAATTATACTGACTTCTTCGCCTGTACTGCCGAGTTTTCTTTTGGGAATGGTCATGACATTACCGCCTCTTGTCTGAAATGGACCATTGCTGTTGTTTTGCAAAACTGTGGGGCATGGTCAAGAGCAACACTTGGGGGGATTCGTCAGGTTAAATACACAGACAGAGACTGTCTATAGCCACCATGCAATCATCGGTAGGATGCCGTGCCACTATGACAATCGCTACAATTGGTACGAGAAATACAGCGCAATATTCTTACCCTGAATGTAACGTCTGACATCAACTGATGTCTGATACGTCACAAGGAGAGGGACAATCGGCTTGTTTATAAGGGGTTCCAGGATTTTCAGAGTTTGAAGGAATTGATCCACATCCCTTTTCTTAAGTTGGCTCTTCGCCTCGCCAATAATTTCAACTGGTTTGCCACTCCTAAGTCCGTGGCCCCAAATGTTAAGTTCCACATACTTCTTTGGCCCTATTTCGATGTAATCCCTGACAAGCGTGCCTTCAGTGTCAATGGAGAAATCCCGTTTCAACAGGGATGGTAGGGACTTCATTGCCTCATCTTCAAGCCTGTAACCAACCGTGTGGGATAGTCCGCCGATTTCTTGTTTCATGTCCTGCATGGTTACCTTCATGCGTTTCATCTCTCCCACAAGGTCTTCAACCTTATGTTCAAGCCGGGAGACATTTGCCGTTAGCTCATCCATGCGTTTGGCCAAGGCGCCAACACGCTGAGTTAGCTCATCCATGCGAATGGCCAAAGTGTCAACACGCTGAGTTAGCTCATCCATGCGAATGGCCAAAGTGTCAACACGCTTGGTCAGATCACTAACGCGTTCGGCCAGTTCCCTAACAATTTCCTTCAGTTCATTGAACTCAGTCTTGGTTACTGAATTCTTCAGTTCTTCATAGACAGACCCGATCACATCCACTATTTTTTCAGCGGCCGTGGGATCCATAGTCTGTTTGAGGTCATTGAAAATTTTCAGGGTGTTGATCATGGAAGTATTCCGTTGTCAGGGTCAGTAATTCTCTTATTAGTTTAACAGTCGGCCTCTTGCAGGTCAATAACTGCCCGTTATTTCGACTCGCGATTACGATGCTAGTCTGCGGTCCTGAAATAGGTCCATGCACCTTGTACTAAACATTAACCATAAACTCAATCTCGTAAAAAATAGCGTCTGTTGAAAGGAATTTCCGACTGCCGTCGGAGAAGCTCGAGTTCGAGTTGCCTTCTTTCCAGTGATTCAATATTTTTCTTGCATGGAGACCATATGTTCTCTATAATATAAACATGACTGTAACCGAACGACAAAAACAAATCCTGGATTTCATCACCCTATTCCAAAAACACGAAGGTTTTTCACCGTCTTTAAGGGAGATATGCAAAGGCGTAGGCCTTGTTTCTCATGGAAGTCTTGTCAAGCATATCCGCTCATTGGAATCGCAAGGCCTGATTAAGGGAATGCCGGGTAAAAAGAGAGCCTGGAAACTAGTTGATTCACAATCAAGAATAATCCCTTCGATACCCATTCTAGGGAGAATAGCCGCAGGGAATCCTATATTGGCTCAAGAAGACAAGGAAGAACAGTTACCGATAAACCCCTCATTTTTCGGTTCATCCGAAGCTTTCGCTCTCAGAGTCAAAGGCGACTCAATGATTGAAGCTCACATACAGGACGGAGATCTTGCAATAATTCGACCTCAGCAGGAAGCGGAGAATGGTTCTATCGTGGCGGTTATTGTTGAGGCGATTGAACCCGAAGCCACTTTGAAAATTCTCAGAATCAGTAGAGAGGCAATAGAATTACTGCCGGCGAATAAACTTTATGAACCATTAATTTTTAGAGGGAAAGATCGTTCCAATATAAAGGTTTTAGGAAAACTAGTCGGGGTTATACGAGCCAAGCCATAACAAGCTTGCCACTCTCGGTCCAGATCGAACTAATCGATTAAACAAACTAATCATAACAGCATGATCATGTTTTCATGAAGATGGATACCTTTGTACATCTTGAAGTACTTAGCGCTTTCTCATTTCTTTGGGGAACATTCACCCCTGAAGATTTGGTTGAGACTGTTGCGTCAATGGGACAAAAGACTGTCGCTCTTACCGATTACACCCTGCATGGGGCTGTTAGGTTCTATAAGGCGGCAGTCAGAATTGGAATTCAACCAATTATAGGAGCCAAACTTCCGATTTGGGATGGATCTCGGATAACTTTTCTGGCGACAAACTTTGAAGCCTACAGGAACCTTTGCTGTCTTGTGTCGGCTACTGCGAATTCGGGAATCATTACAAAACAGGATTTATGCCACTATTCAAAAGGGCTGGTTTGTATAGCCGGTGGACGAGATTCCAGGATTAATACGGCTCTGAAAAGAGGGATATCCGACCAGGCTGAGTTTGGTTTGCTGGAATTAAAGTCAGCCCTAAACAACCCTGAGTGGCTTTTTCTGGCTATTCAGAATAATGACGATCAATTATTGGAAAAAACGATAAACTTTGCCTCATCAGTAAATATCCCGACGGTGGCTACCAATGAAGTCTCTTTTCTGAGACGTGAAGATTATATTCTCCACCGCATATTGGTCGATATTCAGATCAAACATCATCACCGAAAAATTACCCCACTACCGAATGACAGTTTCTTTTTAGCCTCCGGCGCAGAAATGGAAAATCGAATTGGCTATTATCAATCAATTAAAAATACTAAATATGTCGCTTCACTATGTAAATCCTTTTCTCTACCTATCGGAAAACTCCATCCACCATCTATTCAAGACCCTCACAAGGCCTCGGAAAATCTTACCAAACTGTGTTTCAAGGGACTGAGCAAGTTTTATTCTTCTGTTGGTATAGACTATTTCCGCCGTCTTGATCAGGAATTGGAAGCTGTGAATAAAACCCGATTGGCCGATTTCTTTCTTCTTGTCAGAAACGTAGTTGACTTTGCCCATTCTGGGAATATCCGGCACAGCGTTCGAGGCTCAGCCGCGGGCAGCTTGATAGTTTATCTACTCCTGGGAGGGGTTGATCCTGTAGCTAATGATTTGTTGTTTGAACGCTTCATAAATGACGGCCGTGGTGACATGCCGGACATTGACATTGACTTTGATTCCGAACGCAGGGACGAGGTCATCAACTATGTCCTTGGGCTATTTCCAAGACAAACGGCGATGGTTTGCACAATCCACAAATTCAAGTGCCGGAGCGCCGTGCGTTTGGCCGCAAGAGCAATGGGTTACCCTCTGAATGAAATAAACCGCCTTGCTTCATGCCTTCCCTGGTCGCTTAGAGGTCGTGACCTGAAGTTATCCCTGGAGCAATTGCCGGAATTAAGGAGCGCTCCAATCCAGAAAGAAACACAGCTTGTGGATTTGGCGTCAAAACTGACCGGTATTCCTTTTCAGACCTCAGTTCATTTAGGCGGGATAATAATAGCGCCGGGTGACATAAAAGCATGGACCCCGGTAGGTAAATCGCCAAAAGACGTTCCGGTAAGTCAACTGGATAAGGACGATGTTGAAGCTTTGGGTCTTCTCAAACTGGACATACTCGGCTTGCGTATGCATACCGCGATTAGAAAAGCTTTGGAAATATTGGATGAAAAAAGAATCAATCTGGATCTTGATCGCATTCCGCTTAACGACAAGAGGACTTATTCACTGCTTCGCAGTACTCACAGTGTCGGTGTTTTTCAACTTGAATCTCCTGGACAACGGAGTCTTTTGGGATGTCTTCAACCAGTAGAATTTAAGGATCTGGTAGCGGAAGTTTCTCTTTTTAGGCCCGGCCCTGTTGAAGGAGATATGGTTAGTGTTTACATTCGAAGGCGAAATAAAGAGGAGCCTGTGCCATTTTTACACGAGACTATTTCAGAAGTCTTGAAAGAGACCTACGGTGTAATCCTTTTCCAGGAACAGGTCTTAAGGATCGCCCATTTTTTTGCCGGTTTGTCCTATGCCGAAGCCGACGCTTTCCGTAGGGCCATGACCAAAGACCGCAAATCCCGGAAAATGGAACTTCTCAAACAAAGCTTTATTGAAGGCGCAATAGATCAGGGACATAGCAAATCTCTCGCAGAGGAAGTTTTCACTCAAGTTTCCGCTTTCGCATCATACGGATTTTGTAAAGCCCATGCTGCTTCATTCGCCCACATTACCTACCAAAGCGCTTACCTGAAAGCTCATTATCCACAGGCGTTCTATCTTGGACTGCTCAACGCCGGACAGGTGGGCTCATATCCGCATTCAGTAGTAATAAACGAAGCAAGGAGAAGGGGCATAAGAATATACGCGCCACATGTTAATTCCAGCAGCGCTGAATATGTGTCCGAAAGAACGGGGATAAGGGTTCCATTGGATGTGATAAACGGGGTTGGACCCGCCATGGCCCGCCGTATTCGAGCCAATCGCGAGAGATTTGGACCATTCAGGAATCGTGAGGAATTTCTGACTCGTGTCCCAACACCTAAACGCATAGAGGATATTCTATCTATTGCAGGGGCTTTTGAAGGCCTCGAAAATTACGAATGGGAGCTGATCCAGGAAGCTTATAATGCATGACCAGACCAAACACATAAATGAGACTGACAGAACGCTGGCTTATAACGAAGCCATATCCATGAAAGTTTTCTGTCATGCGCATCCATTGTCTATCCTTAGACCAATTCTGGCTCAACAGAATATCGTCAGGGCGACTGATTTGCGACGTTTACCATCAGGCTCCATTGTGCGGGTCATCGGCCTGCTTGTGATTGTCCATACTCCACCAACCAAATCAGGAAAAAGGGTAATGTTTCTTACAATGGAGGACGAAACCGGTCTTATTGATGTGGTGGTTTTCCCAAAAGCCCAGAATGGATTTGCGCGAACTATACTTACCAGTCAGGTTCTCGCTGTCGAGGGTAAATTGCAAAAACAGGGGGCTAAAGGAATATCAATATCAATTGTCATGTGGAAAGCTCTTAAAAACTGGAGCGGCCGGTTGGATAAATTTCTAAGAATGAAGGTTTACTAGTCCGCGGTCAGTCGCCAATGTCTATAATTTGGTCATTATATAATTAATACAATACATTAGGATAGAATTGTCACCACCTGTTGACAACAAATATTATCTCTGCGAGTTATCTTCTATCGGAGCGATATTCGTATAGATCAGTAAATTACAGGGGGTGTAAAATGGTTGACGACACATCGTGATTAAGTAGTTCGATAAAGTCTCGCCTGACATGGTCTATAACCCGTTTTGAAACCGCTGCGCAATATGGGGGATATCTTTTCTAAATGTTCCA
This sequence comes from Desulfomonilaceae bacterium, assembly GCA_041662605.1. NCBI lineage: Bacteria > Pseudomonadati > Thermodesulfobacteriota > Desulfomonilia > Desulfomonilales > Desulfomonilaceae > Desulfomonilaceae bacterium. Next base: position 102,419 of record JBAZSD010000010.1, on the reverse strand, counting down.
GCGAATCACAGACAGAAATCTCTAACAAGGGGGGATAACATCATGGAAGCTATAATTCAAAGATTGAGAGAGGAAAAGGCCTGTATAGAAAAAGATTCTTTTAAAAATGGTAAAACCGAAGGCCAAGGTTGGGCCAATTCAGCGTCTTATTCCGACTTCATTTACGCAGTGAAATTCGACTACACATACCAGGACCATTGGGTGACTTCTTCGATTCTGAATGACAATGTGATAGGGGAATATTTCAGAGACGCTTTTGAAGAGGATCATCTTATGGGCGTTAAACCGCACGACCCATGTCTCAACTATTATGCCGCGTCATGGGTCAAGGGTTGGTTTGATGGAGTTCGTGACATCTGGTCTACAGTTGTAGACAAGATTTAACCCTTACATTTTGCCGGTAGCCACCATCATAGGTGGCTCCGGCGCCATCCATTCAACCTAAATAGAATTGTCACATCTTTTCTGTCTTATCTATGTTTTTCCATAGACATGCAGCTTTTTCTGAGGTATTGAAAATGGATGACTATTCATTTTTTTGCGACCGTTGGTACCGCTTCTCCAGTCATCTAATTACGCAGGTCCGTCATGATGAAGAAAAAGAAGAAAAAATCACAGCCATTGAGAGAACAACAGGGTTTTAAAGATCAAATAAGAAAACTTCTCGCCCAAATGCCCTCAGAACAGGCCGTATTGAAAGAAATGCTGGAAGACATAGTCAAAGGACAAACAGATAACCCTGAAAAGAAAGATGAGTAATCGAATATGCCCAGGAAACGTTCGGCAATCGATCCTGACCGACTCCCCGACTCTTCGCTATTCGTAACTCGCGAAGAGTTCAATCAGTGCATGGCTTCTTTACAAGAGCAAATTCTGTTGCTCAAAAATCAACATTTGAATGACCCCCTGCCTCTCCCGGACGCTCCAAGGCCTCGTATTTTCCACAAGAAAAAAGAGGGGAAACGGGAGAAACTGGCGACAACCGTCGACGCCAACCTGTTTGAATTGGTGAAGCAACGACAACAGGCCGGTCAACAATTAAGTCATATTATTGATAGCTGTATCTGGCACTTTTTCGGAAGGCCAAAACTCTCATTCCAATCCGACGATAACGATTGAATCGTAATTTTCGGTAAAGGGCTTGGCAAGATCGAGGAATACCTCAATATTCTGGATAGGCTTATTTAAAGAGCCTGTTGCAATAGTCCGCTTAATCACTGAAAACCAGACCTTTGGAAGAAGTTCACATGAAAAGACTATTTTCACTAATTGCGATCAGCTTTTTGTTGGTGACTGAAACAGCCATTTGTCCTTTTATCGTATACTCTGGCGAAGGGGTTGAATCAATGGGAACACAAACAAAGCAGACTCAAGGAGTCGATGCGAAGAGGTCCCTAAAAGCGCTTTTTCATCTTGATTGGGATCAGGAAGAAAGACTTTCGTTAGCACTGGCAAACATAAAGAATCTTTTCAAGGAGATTCCGGCGCAGCAGTGTGAGATCAGTGTTGTCGCTAACGGCGCCGCTGTTAAACTGTTTAAAAAAGATAACGTATCCCGCCACGCCGACACAATCGAGGAACTTCACAGGCTGGGAGTTAGATTCAAAATGTGCAGGAATGCGTTGGCCAATAATCACATCGACAAACAGGACTTGATTGATGTCTGCGAGATAGTTCCAGCAGGGATATTGGAAATAATTGACTTACAAAGAATGGGATTTGCGTACGTAAAGCCGTGATCTGTTGATTCAATGCTTTCGCCGGTTCTGAGCGCAAGGCGGAAAAGAAGATTGACCTACTTGACGCTGCAAAATTGCTACTCGATTTGAATTTGCCTGGCGCACATCTCGCCGAACAGATTGAAGAGCTTGGATTAAGGGCTGCGGAGCTTGCCCGCGAACTCCTGGTACCTTACCATCGCATGACGGAGACTCTAAAAGGTCGTCTTCAATAACCGGCGACACTTACTATAATGAAGACCAAGCCACCTCAGACATTCAATTCGGGAATGTAAAATCTTTTGAATCTATGAACTCCTTTTTCGCTGATCTCATAGCATAAGGATAGCCAGGCCCAATGCTTTCAAAATTGAGCCAAATGTTGAAACAATTTTTCCAGTTATTTTGTTTTATCATGCTTCGATCCTTGATTAGGCCACATATTGGGCGTATATTAGGGGTATGCTTCGAGGAGGCTCCAATCGCATGGCAAAAAGAAAGATCAATATTACTATGGATCAAGACCTTATCGAATATGCGAAGATTTACGCTACAAGACAAAGAACAACGGTCTCGGAAATCTTTACACAGTTCATACTCAATCTGAAGCGGGTCAATGAAGACGATCCAATGAAAATTTTCCTCGATGATCCAGGATTCAGAGATAGCCTCATGGCGACCATGGTGAAGATCCAATCCGGCGCAACGAAGTGGTCCAGTTACGATGAGGTCTTCTGATGGTCGCCTTGTTCAGCGACGACTTTCTTGAATCGCTGAAAAAACATGCTGCCTTAAAGAACGCGGTTCAGAAGAAAATGGACATTATTCTTGCTAATCCGATTGCAATCGGCGAACCACTGAGGTCAGATTTTAGGGGATATTACAGCGATCCGGTGAAGACAAACCTTCTCATCATTTACCTCTACTGTATGATTTGTAGACGAAGAGGGTATGACAAGATTGTCCGTTGTCATGATTGTTCAGATTGCTATGACGAAACGGTCAAGTTCGTAGAGCTTGGCCCTCACGATCATGGCGACGAAAAATGATAGGATTGCTCGTAATATTGGCGCCTCATGACCGACAAGTCGCGTTTCAATAACGGGTCACAGAAAGGCGTTGCAAACGCTGCTATAAGTCGGGTTTTCCTGGTCCTGGTCTCTAAATGCTTTTAAAGCCAACCACAGAAAAGAGGAACGTAATGAGCTATATTGAGGAAAATATTATGAAGGGAGAGAATATAGTTTATCGTTGCAAGCTGCATTTTGTAATTTTTCTCTGGGCAGCAATTTGGTTTATCGTTGCCATAATATTTTCTCAGGGCGGTAGCGCAGTTGGCTATCTTTTCATTGTTATTGCAATAGCCACGGGTATTTCTTCGTTCATTAACTACTCGACATCCGAATTCGGAATAACAAACAAACGCCTCCTTGTAAAGGTTGGCTTCATCCGTAGAAATTCCATTGAGATACTGCTAAACAAGGTTGAAGGTATTCAGGTCAGTCAAGGCCTTTTGGGCAGAATTCTGGGGTTCGGTTCAATCATGGTAATTGGCACAGGCGGCACAAGATATCCTTTTCATAATATAGACGCGCCTTTTGAGTTTAGGAAACAGGCTCAAGAACAAATTGCAGCCGTTCAAGATTCAAAATAATACTGAGGTTATAAAATGTTACCGCCAGGTTGAAACTGCTTTCAGGCCGCAGCCGAAAAGTTGATCGGAATTGATACGGATCTCCTGGCGGCTAATGTCTCAGCATTTGAATCAGATTACTCAGGCCGCAAATAAGAAAATGAGTAATTGACGCTCATGGAGTCTTTTTCCAGCTAAGGCTTTACTCGTTTCCACGTATTGAGAATGTACCCAGTCCCCGCTTTGGTGGCGAACTCTTTGGGTGTTGTAACTCCGCTCGGGTCGAAAGCAAATTTGTACTCATCGTTTCCGGTGAACTCGTAAATAGCTTTTATAGACTTACCAGCGCTTGGTCCAGTCTTACGAATGAAGATAAATTCTTTTGGGCTTTTCGTAGGGTCTATTTTTACGATATCAAATAAAATCGTTTCCTTGCTTTGATGGGGAGATGTGATCTGCCCATGCTGCCCCTGATGAGTTATTTTATTCTTACTCACCTCCTCGTCTGCCAGCTTCTTTCCATCCTTTTCCCCAGATACTAAAATCCAGGATCCCTGAAATTTGTTCAGTTCCGGGTCGACATTTTCCGCCAAGACCGCGGAGACAAATGGAGATACCACACAGCACAAAGCCAGGAGTCCAACGGCAAGCAATTTAGTGTTCGTGCGCATTATTCATTTTCCTTTCGAGATTAAGAATAAAAGATGAAATCCCTTCTATTAACTCCAATTGGCGCAAATAACCGACTTTACGAGGACTTTGGACAGTGATTGTCTAAAGTCCAGTCCTTACATCTTAGGCTCTTTAGCTGGTTTACCAGGTTTACTAGATGGCTTGGCGCATTCCTTTTCCTTGGCTTTTTGCGCCTCTTCTTTGGTCTTGAATGGTCCTGCTATGGTCGCAGGTGTTTTTTCTTTTGCCTTGATAACCTTGCAAACACCGTTTTTGTCCTTGATTACAAAGTAGTTATCCCCCGCGGCAAAAGCGGCTACAGTTGTCAGGACAAAAATCATGGCTACGAAAAAACCAATTAAACGCCTAGCCTGCATTACGCCCTCCGATGAATGAGAATTTATTTATAATAGTATTGATACGGTTTCGCGAAATGCAACATGCACGCTCATCGATTGTTTATGAAATCCTTTGGGTATAACATCGAGTCACCGTTCGACAAAAATTGGAGAATGGGCGCGGTAAAAGATGAGATGGCTCTGTTATGCAACGCTAACCCTTGTTTTTACGATGGGATTGACTTTGCAGTCTGATGCTCAAGCTTACAAGATCGAACCTATAGGACATGTGGTCAGGAATGCCGGGAAGGTAAAGATTGAGATCTTATCTCAGTACAAAGACGCTTTACTAGGACTCAGTGAGTTCTCTCATCTTCTTGTTTTCTATTGGTTCAACCAGAACGACTCGCCGGAAAAAAGAGCCATACTGAGGGTCCACCCGAGAGGAAACAAAGAAATCCCCATTACCGGTGTCTTTGCTACACGTTCCCCAGTTCGGCCAAATCTCATTGGATTGACGGTATGCAAAATAAAATCCATAGATGATTGTATAATCACAGTTGATGACATAGACGCCTTTGATGGCACACCCATAATTGATCTCAAGCCTTACAGACCCAGCGATTGCGTTCCTGACGCGTCTGTTCCAGATTGGGCCAACGGCATTGACAAAGACAAAAAGCATTAGCGCCAAATATCGGCAACTCGCCGTAACCTTACTTACGTGAACCCTTTCCAGTGCAAGTGACTCTATATGAGCGCTACAGTTGAAACCTTTGATCTAGTGAAATTCTCACCTAATCCCGGCTTGGTTAAGAAGCGTGGCGATTTTAAACCGAGCCATGAATGTGTCGATCCGATCTCGAAGATCTTGATCCTCTAACTCAGATGGGGTAACTCTCATTGTGGGGCGGCCTCCTGTGCGATCTTTGTTTGCCAATACTTGGAAACAATTGGACGTCCTCTCACGAGCCTATTCTATCGTTTTAGTTAGCTTTTTACCCGCTTTATCAACTGCGAAAGTTGAGCATACAACAAATGAAAGACTAATGGCTGGATTGCGACCGTTAGGAAAGAATGTCCTTTTTCATCTGCTCAAATTCTTCTTTGGTTATCTCGCCTTTCACATACCGTCTTTTCAAGATATCCAGGGCGCTCTCCGAACTTGGACGGTCTTGGTTTTGCCAAGGCGGTCACTTGCAAACACTTCAAATGTAGCCGGGGACAGGCGGGATTTCCTGGAGCGGTAAGGCTACAAATACAAAGAGAGCCAAAGGTTGTCTGCAACAAGGGGGGGAAACTGTCACAGATCCTCTAAACTCTCTATGTTTAAAATACCACATTCTGCCCGAACCGTAAAGGGCCGCGCTTCAATCCTAATCAAGGGGGTCAAGATGACCTCGACCAGCTATTAAATTAACGCTTCTGATGAAGAACTTAAAGCTAGACACGCAGCTTTGGGGGCCGGGCTCGAAAATAGAGCACTGACGCCTGTTATAGGTTGGAGGTTTTCATTGAACGAGGCTCCCGCGCAACAGGGGTGTCACTTGGAGAGCCTGTTAGATGTCAGTTTTAGTCATGCGTTGAAGTATTGCCTGGACGTGGTCGCGACGGTCGCTGAATTCGATAAGAGGAGTAACTCGCGTATCAGAGAGTGCCCACAAGGGGAGGCTCGAAACGATCAGGTCAAGCTGCTGGGTAGTCTCCACATCCGCAATGAAGCGGAGCGCTATGCGTCCGACTGCTGGTCCGCCTGCCACTATGAGGCCTTGTTGAGCAAGCTGTTCGGCCTTGTCCAATGTCGGGAAAATAATGTTTTCGATGAAGGAGCGAACGGTGTCTTCGGTAAACGGCTGGCCTGTCTTGACATGGTCAAGCTCGACTAGGAATTTCATGGCGGGCCCGGTATCCTTTTTTTTGGAATTCGTAAATAACGCCGAACTCATGTTTAGATGGTTTCCTGCCCGACGTCAATTACATTTGAAGGATGGACTGTTAGTCAGATATCGACACCTTAGCCGGTTATCACTGGGATCCAGCTTTTCAGTTGGTAAGTGGCTTCAATGTTGACGACACGATTGTCGACAAATACCGCGATGCCCATATTATACGGGCGCTGAATAATGACATCATCATGGTGCAGCGACCCACAAAAATCCCGCGAAAAGAAATTTTCCCACTTCCGTCTTGTCGTGGTTGCGATGGACAATGTCGTTGGTTGGTGCTTGACTCCGTGGTATTAAGAGCCTTAAAAATTCTGTGGAACTAATTGTATGTCAAATCTCAAAGTTGAGAGGATTTTCCAAACACTGCAGTTTATAGGTATGATGTGCGGAATAGATCCTCAAGACACGCCTTCTCTAGTCCAGGCCTGCGAGAAGGGTCATTTCCAGACAGCAAAGTTTCTTATCTGTGAGCATAGTGACGTAAATGCCGTTAACGAGAGGGGCGAGACGGCATTGATCGTGTCGGCCAAGAAGGGTTGCACCAAGCTCGTGGAACTACTCCTGAAAAATGGAGCAGACGTGAGCTTGACGGACAAGTCTGGCAAAACAGCCTTGATCTGGGCAGTGGAGAAAAACTTACACGACGTTAAAGAAGCCCTCGCAGCTACACAGTCAAGAAAGTAGTATCACATTCCCATAGTAATATATGATCGCAAGACATGTTTGAGCCTGAGTATAAGCCCCGGTGCAATAGTGTCCCTCTAAAGCGGCCGAATTTTTCAGTTGCGGCGGTATAAAAGAGTAGCGCTTTGACGTTGAGTCGTCTCCTGGGAAATGCCCTCGATTCTTGGTAATCTTCCTTAGTCTCATATTCAGACTTTCAATAGCGTTGGTAGTGTAAATTATTCTGCAGATATCCCCGGGGAAAACGAAGAAAGGGATGACGTTTTCCCAGTTTCTCAAACGCTAGGATGTTCAACTGTCCAAAACCGTTACCATTTCTCGCTGGTTATGGAGCATCTTACAATATCCACAACTCTTTCAGCCTGATATAAACTCTTCTGCCGCATTCTTTATGATCCTAGACCGCACATCTTTGATCCACTTAATCCGCATTATTTCCTCACGGCTAGATTGAATAATGTCTCCAACCTTGGGGAATTCCGGTTGCACTCTTGCCTTCAGTCTATCGCTAATCGATAGTGCTGATAACGGCTCCTCCAACAACGGCCCTATTATAGATCCACCTGCAATCTTGCTCCCACACTGTGAGCAAAACTTTGCATTTGGATCCACTTCCGCTGAGCAAATTGGGCACTTGTCTGATGTCTCTCTAAGTTGGTAAAGATATTCTTCAATCTTGTTGTCTTCACTGCTAAATTCTCGGTAGTCTGTCCGACTTAAAGCATTTATAGCATCAGATATGGATTTGGAAGGGAATGCCTTTTCAGCAAAAAGAAGGCATAGGTGAACCATGTATCTTAAGCCAGTTTTTCTCTGAGCAATCTTAACCGTCCCTTGAGCTGATAACAGTCCAGAATAGCAGAGAATATCCAAAGCCAGCTTAAGGTTGGGTGACATATCCCGTTGTATAGTAAAGTAAGCAGATTGATATTTGGAGACTTTCGTCTTGAAGTTCTTATTCTTAATCTCGGGAATTATATAACCTCTCAACAGGTCGAGTCCTACTCGTACATGGTGACCATATTTAGGCAATCTCTTTGACAGGTTCAAATGGTAGGGTAAAAGCTCCTGATCTACAAATTCCTGTGTTGCGAGCAGGAGCGCTGTATCAGAGTAGCCTTTATCTTTCGTGCGTATGAGTAGATGAAAAAAGGCTCTTGGGTTGCCAGTGGACAAGTCTATGCACTGATCCAGCAAGTGCCCTTTACTAAACAGCCTCTTCCGGATCTGCCCAGTTTTGGGAATACGTTTATAGAGCATGTCCCGAAACAGAGACCTGTTTTCTCGCCTACCAACTTGGCCAGTATCAAACCTATCCATTGAGATGACAATGGCATCCTGGCCAATTTCAAAATTACGTCCGTACGAAGTAATCGTTGGGTAAACAGCGGCTTTAACTGCGATTCGTCCACCATGCAACAACTTGAAAATCTCGAAGAAGATCTCCTGCTGCGAAGGAATAAATGTGTGAGCAGCCTCATCGAAGAGGATTACAAGCCTTTCTATTCCAAAGGCTTCAATTATTTCTTTCAGTGTCTCAAGCACAAAGGGAACATCGTTAAGTCTATCCAGGAAAGAAGTCCCTATTTGCTCAATGATGAGCCCCTTGTCTGGCGATATTGCAAGCTTTTGAAGCAAATGAATCTTTTCTTTGAATGCGGATTGAATGCCTTGAGCTGACCGGATGCCAAAGACTACATAGTACGGATCCTGGACATCTGAATGGCCAACTAGATCAAGCAATATGAGCTTTTCGTAAATCGCTTGTAGGATCTTTGCTCCAACCCATATCTGAAAGGCATCACGCTTTTCTGCTTTTACTCCCTCTAGGAGAGTACTCGTTTTGAAATTGACATAAACTGCTAGTTTCTTGGAGGAGGGAAAATCAGAATCCATTTCTACCTCTGCTTGGCGCATTAGCATTGACTTCCCGACCCCGCGCGAACCCTGCAGCAAATGGGCACCGGTCCACTTCAGCGTTTCAACAGTCTTCTTTTCAAAATTGCCCAAGACAGTCAATTTGGATATCTGATCATATAATAGATCTTCTGATCGTGCTGAGTGCAATAACTCAATGTCGGGAGAGGGCATAGACATAGATTATATATCCCTATATCATTGTGTTTATAGCTGGTATCTTCTGTGACATTTCGATGTAATAATTAGGAAACCTCTTGTGGAAAAGCTGCAGTAGTATTGTCTGTACCCTGCCAATCAAATCGAGATTACATTTCCAATCTTCGGGGTTATAGACAAATCGATCGGGCAATTTTGACTCATGCGTCGAGATTTTTCCGTGAATCGTATTGCTCAAGGTTCTGTACAGTCGTCTTGCCTCACTACAGTCAAACAGATTATCCTCGGTACACGGTGAGTTCAATGACGAAAGGAAGCTCTTGTAGCATTTTTTTGAAAGATGCTCCAACATGTCATTGAAGTTGAGATCAGAATCGTCATCCTTCCAGCCCCAGAAGGCATGTGGAAGATCCCAAAGGTAGACTATCGCTACGCCAAGCTCAAACGCTCTCCGCAGGACGCTCTGAGCTGGTCTATCAAGAGCGCATCCTGTGAAATAGACAGACAGTATCAAATCAGAGAACACTTCATGAAAAATCGGGGCAATTTCGCTTTGATTTGGTTGCAATCCTTCCGCTTCTGAGGCTATTTGACCAATAGCTGCAATCGCCCTCGCCTTTACGTCAATTTCTCTACAATCCATATGTCCTTGTGCCAAAAAAGTCTTCAGATTCTCGCCAAACTTCGAATCCAGTTCTGTCAAAATTTGCATATGAAAACCTCTTTGTCCCGTCTACACAGGGTTAGGGCTCATGTCGTGTGGAAAAGCGCGTATATGCATGAGTCATACTTTGGCCGGTTCGACTTGGAACATATGATCCTGGTTGAAAAGCCCCGAATAAGAATGATACATGACGGATGAACCAGAAACTCTGCTCAGTAATAGAGTCAAAATCAGTCCGTAAGATAACCAGAGGTGGACGCAGGAACTGAAATGGAAAAAAACAAAATGCGAAACCTAGTTTCGGCGACGGTAGAGAAAAAGCAACTGCGACAACTGACGGGAAACTATGTAGATGCATTAACAGATCCCGACGCAAACTGAAAAACCGAGACAAGGCCCAGCCAGCTCAGCGTCTCTCTTTTCAAGAATTTGATCGAGCAATATCAGTTTTGGTGAAAGTAACGCTTGTCGTCGTCAATCAAAGTCACAATGTTAACACAAAGTTATACAATAATTTCTCGTGTGTAAAGCAATAATCCTGTGAGCCTAATAACCTTGTTGTCTGAAAATGAAAATAATTTCTTAGAAATAAAGCCTGTTCAGCGACAATTACCTTTGTGCATCATTCGGAGAGTAATCATCTGTTACAGATGTCCTTCCCAGAACCATCCCCGATTTCAACAACTTCCAGCCGTGCAGACATGACCGTCTGCAGTATAAACACTCGTCATATCAAACAGTTAAAATTGATGCTTGCCGCCGTTCAGATGAAATGCGACCACCATCCCATTTCTCGGAAACATTGGGGGGAAAGCTTAACGGCTAAAGGAGGTGTTTCATGGAAAGACCCAATGTAAGTTGAACGACCCGTAGACGCCTTAAAAGCTAGAGGAGAAGGTTGAGACACGAATTGATTCCGGTAGAGGAAGACCTAGAGACTTCAGGTTATTGACTGACACCTTGGAGCGGTATCCGTTGGTTAGCGGTAAAACGATGTCACGGAAACAGAAAGAGGCAAGAAAACAATATGGGAATATATCTCTAATCTCTCAAGCCTAATCCAGGTCGCGTGCCTATATCCGAGCCGACTCAATACGGAGGCTAGGCCAAACAGCCTGCCACCGTTGTCACAAAACGGTTTTCAACATTGGAGATTGACCGCATCATTGGGTTTCATTTTAAGTAATCAGCGCATCTAACTCGCTTGGGCTGACAATCTGTATGCCAAACCTGCTCGAATTGATTGATACCCGGTTTGGGTGCATTATCGCATATGGGCCGGCCTTACTACCAGAGTCGAAAGTGCACAGATAGTCGTGCCCATATGCGTAGTGGGACGCTTGGATGTCCATATCAAACCACTCAGCGACTCTATCTCTAAATTCGGCGAGGAACTTCTTCTTTGATCTGAATTTTATTGGTGAGCCATATTCGGCTAGGAGCCCTTTCCACATTGAATTTGCCGCTATTGGTGACGATGGAAGGGTCGATAGGTGGGTAGCGCCAAGGCCGTGGATTCCAATAAGCTCTGCGTCCAATCTCTTGATAGTTTCTACTCCCGTGTCCGGTTGGAATCGAATATACTCGTGGTAACGGTGTTGCCGTTCGTCGATGAGATAGTTTGTATCCTCGGCCCAGGCGGTTTCTGGAAACTCGATGAAGGTTGTCAACCCTAAACGTGGAGCGTGAAGGACCCTTAGCCCAAGTTGAATTGCTTCAGAAAAAACCCGTATTCTTTCAGACGAAGGTTTTGGCAGTTGGATTGGTATCTTCCCTGATGCGAACTGTCGCAGGAAAGAGTCAAGTCTTTCTTCGTTCGAGATAGCTTCAAGTGATGTCGATGCCTCGGACAGATAGGCATGAATTCTTCCCGATTGTATGGATTCACGTATCACATCAACAGACGCCATGTCTGGGCATGTTTTTTCATACATGTCTGGGCAGGCTAGCGGGTTAATTACATTAGTATCAAACGTGACATGCATGTGGAAACCTCACAATACTTATAACGACTCTATAAAACGGACAGCGCAGTCCGTTTCCTTCTTATAAAAAATCAGCGTGTCCAAATATATCAAGCAACGTGACCCATCGCAATCAAAAGCAATGAATAAAGTAAAATTGGATTACGGAGTTTTAAGGTACATTCAGGCAGAGGTTGTTGGACGCTACAAGACTGTAGACTGTGAACGGTCGAGTAAGAATTGACAATAACATCGGAGGAGGGATCCAATGAATAGGGTGCTCACGGGCGTCGCAGTGTTGTTAGTTGTTTTATTGAGCTGGCAGCCATTCGGCTTGGCGAAACCACGACCGACCAGAAATCCCGCCCCATTTCAGTTTGGATGCGACTGCTCAGGATAGCGGGAGTCAATATTACGCCTCCCACTTATGAACGAGGAGGTCCTGGTGAACTTAAGGGTGGAGAGATTTGGATCGCGATGGAAGGTACGCAGACATAGTTAACTGAAGGAGGAGACTATCGATCCCCGGTATTATAAACGCCGGTGCAATAGTGTCCCTCTAAAGCGGCCGCATTTTTCGGTTGCCGCGGTATAAAAGCACTAATTCTTAACAAATTTGGCGGAAATTAATTATGTTTCCGTTAAATAACCAAGCGCCTTCGCCACGTTTATTGTTTGGCTCAGTAGAAATATCTTGTAAAGCCTTACAACACCGAGATTGACAACATGTCACATCAGAGAACTTTTCAGGCCACAGCATCTTTGAAAACGAACTAACTTCAGGCTTTTCCGAGGCAAAACGTATTGGTCATGATGTTGGTCGGTAGTTTTCCCTTTAGCGTTGCCTGATCTAAATCACGATTTGCGAAGCAAGACGATTCGATTTGTGTTCGTACCTTTTTTCAGATTCTTAATGCCCCAGCAGTTTGAAGTTTTAGTAAAAACCTGATCGTTAATTAGAATCATCACGGGTTTCAAACCTGCTTCAATGGCAGCAGGTACGATTAAGGTTTCAAGTAGTAATTTGCCCCCTCGAACCTCCCCCACTTCAAAGGCAACATACCCCCCAGGAACCAAGATTCGGCGAATTTCAGTAAAAACACACGTCATCTTTGACTTCCATTCGATCGGATCTTTAAACTGCCAAATTTTAATACCTTCGGCATCTATGTTATTAAACCAACATCGAAGCCAATTATCCGTTTGGTAGTCTACCACGTCCAGGAAAGGCGGTGAAGTTACTATTAGATGAACAGATTCGTCTGATATCTCCGGAGTGTTTTCGCAAGAGCTGGTTATTAACAAAAGATCTTTTGCTACCTGACTCATCAGCTCAACCTGACTTGAATCCGCCGTTCTCAAGAGCGAAGAAGACTTAGTAACTATGAGTTTACGCAAATCCCTTTCCTCAGGGACCTGGTGTCGTGCCTCATTTATACGTCGTTGAGATTCAACAGAAACAGCCTGATTTGGGGGCAGAGTATAAACAGAGAAAAAACCCTTGGAGTGTCCGGTAAGTCTGTTCGTTGCAACCATTCTGATCCAGTCATCGACTTGGTCCAGACGACACTCGGAATTCCTTTCAATTAAGTAAGTTCGAAGGTTGGTGATCGCTCGTAGAGTCTTTCGGTGATAAAAGACGAGCAAGTCCTCACATATTTCCGTTTGCCGTTCAAGATCGATACTATCTAGACGTCTACGAACTTCGGAAAGATTCGGCGGGTTCAGCCGCGGTCGCATTAGTATATTACTAAGAGGGTTAATATCGCATCCAATTGGCCTTCTACCTTGCAAGGCGGCTTCTAAAACTGTCGTCCCGCGCCCCATGAATGGATCGTAAACCGCTTGATATGGGCTAGTCAAACGTTGTATGAAAAAACGCGGTAGCTGCGGCTTGAAGCATGCTCGGTAGGATACCTCGTGCAAAGAATGGGCTGCTCTTTGTTTCGATGTCCAAAACTCGTTTATGTAAACGTTAAGATCAACCGAAGCATCCGGAAACGAGGTGACCGTCGTTTTTTTTCCAAAGTCGCAGAACGTCTCGATATCGTATGTGAATTCAGCAAGAGAAAGAACTCTGTTTACACTATTATTCATTTCAAAAAATTGGAGCTGAGTCACCATATTTCACAATCTCTTCAGTAGGTCCAAGACTTTTGGGCGCATAACACTTGTGTTTTTTCTCAAGGATCCAGCCTCCCACCATCGTCTAACAACGTCGACATCTACAATCCAGTAGGGGACAACAGGAAACCGCTCTATATCAGATACTATATATCCCGCAATTTCATTGAGTTTGTCTAGAAATCCTTGTCTTTCGAAGCAACGTCCGGAACCTACCATGTAGCTTGGACAAAAGTAAATTCCGCTGCGAGAGATACTGCGTACCTCCCACTTGTTGTTATTTTGGTCCAGCACATCATAACCGGCCCCTTCGCTGGGGGCTAGTGTCCCGTGGAGCACTTCATATGCAATTCGCCTCTCTAACAAGAAGGACACCCTGCGACCGTCCTTGAAATAAACTTGAACATCATTCTCAGTGAGACGCAGGGAAAGAGCTATTCTGACTAGGTCCCATTTGAATTCTCCGTTTGGATGTGCCACATGGTCCTCGCTTTTAACTGCTTAGTGTTTGGGAATTGTTGCAGCGAAACTTATGGCAAAAAGGGGGTAGTTGAAAAGGATTTTTTTACAGAAGATCGTATTATCAAGCGATATCAGAAATGCGCGACTCCAATTTGTGATTTTTCAGACATTACCGATGACAAAGGTTGTTGGCTTCTGATTATTATGTAGCGACATCGCGTTCTCATTTTGTCTCATTTTTTTGTCAAACTCGGGCTGAGGATTAGATAAATTGGAATGGGAATTTCCACGCCCCCGGTTCCATGACCTAAGACACACATGGAAAACTAATGCGAGACGAAGCGGCATTGATTCAGAGATTAGAGAGTCAATACTAGGTCACAGCAACCGCAGCTTAGATGTATCCGAGAGGTATGGAATTATCAGCGATGACGAACTTGTAGCCGCTATCGACAAATTCACTTACGACCACGGGTTAACCCAAATTCTAGTTGCGTCTAAGGCTGGAAAATAGAATGCTTGATAGCAGCGATGTTAGCAAAATGTTAGCATTTTTGAGATTAAGGTGATTGATGAGTCAGTTTTGGGAGATCTGAAAATTGGAAGTTGTTGGAATCCTTGGTCATTACGTGGTGCCGAGGGACGGAATCGAACCATCGACACAAGGATTTTCAGACACAGAACTAAAACATAAAATGACCTAATATCGGTAAGTTGACTTGTCTTGACCGTTCCGACCTATCACAACAAATCAGCACGTTACAGGACCGATGGACACAAAATGGACACAGGCAGCAATGACGCCCAGGCTCCCTAAATTACCTAAGCCAACCTGTGACCCCGATAATATCAACCCAATCCCATTTTTGCTTAGGTAGATTAAGAGATATTTTTTCTTTGTCGAGAGGCGGTCTACAAAAGATAGCAAAACATCTGACCCGGCCATTTCATAGGTTCCATTGCCCTTACTTTACCGCATGTCCTTTTAAAAAATTCAAGGAGTTAAATGTTTAGTCACGTTTAAGCCAAACATCGCGTATTCCGCGTCTAAAACGCGACCTGGTCGCGGAACTGAGTTAATTAGGGGGAGAATGTTCCACGCAAAATCACGGACGCGTGGTTTTGACCTGGGACGGGGGATTTGACGTGACCGTGATAAGAGATGAACATAATGTTTGTCGTCGCCGCCGCCAATTTTATTCTGATTTGTTTAGAGAAACATTTGTAGACATGCCACCGTCCATTTTTTCTCAGACCTTTAATCTTCCTTTTTGATTAGTGACTGACGATACAACGTAAGACAATTCAAATTCTAAACAGACCAGCCAATCCCTATATGATAAAATATTCTGAGATAGGTTGTGACAAAGAAAGTTATGATCATGAAAATTAAGATTAACATTGGAAAGATGTCTATGATGGCTGATCTGAATGATAGCCCTACGGCCCGTAAGATATTCGAGGTATTGCCGTTGACAACGTCTTTTAATACCTGGGGCGATGAATTTTATTTCTCAATTCCTGTCAATTCTCCATTGGAAGAAACATCAAAAGAGGTTGTAGAGATCGGAGACTTGGGATACTGGCCGCCGGGATCAGCCTTTTGCATCTTTTTCGGGATGACCCCGATGAGCAGTCCGGGTAAAATCGTGCCAGCGTCTGCCGTCAATGTCATCGGAAAATTTCTTGGTGATCCGCGAGATTTTAAGATGGTCATGGGCGAGTCACAAGTTACAGTGGAACCGGCCTAATTTTGGTTCTCGCTCCAAAAGGGTTTTGAATCGAAAGAAAATTTGGAACTGTATAATCATGGCGCTTCATCGGGATGATACAGTATAAATTGCTCTCACGGGCAAAGCACGAAAAATCTTTCTTGCACTGACATCTCACTGCGCTGCATGATGTGACGGTTATAGATGTTTCACAATCAGTGCAAGGTTTGAGAATTTTTCTAATCGGGAGAATAGCTCATGAGCAAATGGACACGACGCAATTTTCTTAAAGCTTCGTCCTTGGCCGTCGCAGGCGGTTCAACCGGAGGGATTGCCTGGGCACGGCCTGTTGACACCAATTCTGACTACAACCCTGTCACAATGGCACTCGGCATCTCCGAAAAGCTTTTCGCTCACGATGGCCTCGCCAGACCAATCCCGACAAAACCCACCGTTTCGGACCTCGCAATGGGGCTAGACCGCACGATGGTGTTAGGTGGTGGGGGAGAGTATTACGTCGCTTGGTATTGCGGATTTTTCCACGGTCTCCTAGAGGTAGGCCTTGACATGAATGGGCTATCTGAGATGGTGGTTGGCACATCGGCCGGCTCCTACATGGGGAGCAGTTTGACTTCAGGGCACTTTCAACGCCTTCGCGCCGAGTTTGAGTTCTTCGGACATTTCCCCAAAATACTTGCCGATATAGCCCCAGTCGTAAGCCCCAATATCAGCCAACAACGTGCGCAGGAAGTGAACATGGGAGTCAAAGATGGTAGCGCCTCATCCATCCGGGCCATCGGACACGCTGCCCTTGCTGCGGACAACAGGGTCAGCGGCGTCAAAGTTGAGCGTTTAGCCGCTTTTTTGACGGGAGATAGCAAGACCGACTGGCCGGTGGCAAAAATGTACACAACTGCAAACGACTGTTATACCGGTGAACGTCTTATTGTGGGGCAGACCGTTGCACGCAAAAATAATATTCCTTTGGCACATGGGGCGGCTGCAAGTTCTTCGCTTCCCGGAGTTATCGGTCCGACTCTGTTGGGGCAGCGCTACTGTATGGATGGAGGCATTGCCGCTACTACTTCGCACTGCGATGTCGTGGCTGGGTCTAAACGCTCTATAATCATTACTCTGACGGATGGCGTAACCGGTGTAAAGTTAACCGGAATACCTCACAACGTTCATGAGGAAGTTAAGGCTCTAGAGGCTACCGGGACTAAGGCATTGTGGATCGTAGCAGGCACTCCCTCGGGCGTAAATCTTATGGATCCAACACAAATAGAACCCGCAATGAGGACGGGATATGAGCGTGCCAGAAAAGAAGCGGAGGAGATCAGAAAGTTTTGGGCATGACAGTCTGAAGGAATGGCCACTTTGACAGGGTCCTTTTGATGCAGATAGACGACTCGGTGGAGATGTCTGCATCGTGACTGAAGAGTATGAGCATCGGCATTTAGACTATGGCAAATCGACCAATTAATTGTATCGTCAAGTTTTAAACCTAACATCGCGTATTCCGAGTCTGTAACGCGACCTGGTCGCAGATGTGGTTCATGTAGGGGAATATTAGAAGCAAAATCAAAGACGCGTGGTTTTGACCAGGGACGAAGGATTTGATGTGACGGTAATAAGAGATGAATACAAAGTCTCTTTGTCGTCATCGCCGCTTCTTTCTCTTCCTTCTGTTTAGAGCAGCTTTACCACTTATGTCATTGTCCAATTTTTCCAGACCAGCTATAAAATGCCTTTTCAATAGCCGGTATATGTAATTTTCCCATAATTCCGCCACATCCACGAAAAAAGACATCCCCTTAAACCTAGGTCGGTCTCCCACAGCGGTGGCTCTAAAATTCGCTATCACCTTTTGACTTGCTTCCATCAATAGTCGATAGCTGGAATTCATGTGAGTATAAGTGATATTTCGGATTTGCTCCGAATCTACAATCCCATCCGACACTCCCAGGGAAGCAAGCTTGGTGTCATATACAGACACATCCTGTAGGAAACTTGAGTTTCCATGTTTTCGGAGCAGTCTGTAGGAGTAACGGATTGTCTTATTAATAATATTGTCAAATGCAAGTTCGCGATATTTACAATAGATACGGCTCTAATCGATCCAGTTTTCTCTGATGTTGTGTTCGGGCAGAACCCAACTCTAGCGGGGCGGCTCGCCCCCTTTATTCGCCGGAAAGGCCTTTGCCCTCTGCTGCAGGGTGTTGACATTCCGTGACTTCGAGACCAATACTGATTTGCTTGAGAATGAGTAAGTTAATGTTTATGAAAAATGTTTGTTTTTTGTTTGTGATACAGCAATCGGCGACATAATGACGAAACGCCTTACGGACTGAGGTATTGGGTATGCGTATTGCTATGTTGGCCCCGATAGCGTGGCGAACTCCCCCTCGACACTACGGACCATGGGAACGGGTTGTCTCCCTCCTCACAGAAGGTCTTGTCGCAAGAGGCATTGACGTCACACTTTTCGCCACGGCGGATTCGGAAACAAGTGGGAAAATCCACGCAATTGTTCCAAGACCTTATGAGGAAGACAAGAGTCTGATTCCCAAAGTCTGGAAATCTCTTCATATTAGTGAGGTCTTCGAGAGAGCTGAAGATTTTGACCTGATCCACAATCATTTTGATTTCCTGCCTCTCACATACTCCGGCCTTGTGACAAGGCCAGTTCTTACCACGATCCATGGCTTCTCCTCTGATAAGATTCTACCCGTTTACAAAAAATACGACGAAAAAAGTTATTATGTATCAATCAGCGACTCCGATCGCTCCCCCGAACTTACCTATTGCGCAACGATTCACCATGGAATAGACTTGGAAGCTTTCACTTTTAACCCGTTCGGTGGAGAATACCTTCTATTCTTTGGCAGAATTCATCATGACAAAGGTGTCCGAGAAGCGATTCAGATAGCTCGACTGACGAACAGGGATTTGTTGATCGCGGGAATAATTCAGGACGAGCAATATTTTGAAACTGAGGTTAAGCCGCACCTGAATGACAGCCAGATAAAGTATTTGGGAAGCGTCGGCCCAGACCGTCGGGACAGCCTTCTTGGCGAGGCGGCGTGTCTTTTACATCCAATAAACTTTAATGAGCCTTTCGGTTTGTCCGTTGTTGAGGCCAATGCGTGTGGTACACCAGTAATAGCGTTCTCACGGGGCTCCATGCCGGAAATCATAACAGAGGGTGTTAATGGTTTCCTTGTATCGACCGTGTCCGAGGCGGTCGATGCCGTGGAAAGGATCCATACCATATCCCGTCCCGCCTGCCGAGAAGTCGTGGAAAAACGATTCTCGAGAGATCGCATGGTTGACGATTATTTGAAAGTGTACAATCGGATCGTGGAAGAAACTAAAACAGTTGATCGCCGCCCATGGGGATACTATGAAGTTCTCTCCGACCTTCCAGATCACAAGGTGAAACGTATTGTGGTCTACCCGGGAAAGAGGCTGAGCTTGCAGCGCCATCAGCGCCGCAGCGAGAATTGGACAATTGTAAGCGGCCACCCTGTCGTTACACTGGACAGTGAACAGATCCCATTAGGTCCAGTTGATTCTATACAGATTCCCAAGCAAGCGAAACACCGCATCTCCAACCCTGGTCCTGATGACGTGGTTTTCGTGGAAGTGCAAACGGGTGATTACTTTGGTGAAGACGACATTGAACGTTTTGAAGACGATTTCGGTCGGGTGTAGGTGTGTAGTCAATGGCCATTTATCACAAGGACCCCATAGTCCGTCGCTTCGAAGGTAACCCGATCCTCACGAAGGATCATGTCCCATACCCAGTTGTGACAGTCCACAATGCGGCGGCAGTCAAAATTCGGGGGGAATACATACTGGTTTTCCGTTCGCATCTCAGGAATGGCCGTTCCATACTGGGATTGGCGAGGAGCAAAGACGGCTACAATTTCACGGTTGACCCGGCGCCCTTCATGGTGCCTGCGAGAGAAGGCGTTTTCGCTGAGTATGAGGAATTCGGAATTGAAGATCCTCGTATATGTCAAATTGACGATGATTTTCTCATCACTTACAGCGCTTATTCCAGGCATGGTGTAAGAATAGGTCTTGGCAAAACTTCTGATTTTAGGTCCGTTGAACGAGTAGCCCTGATCACGCAAGCTGATTGTCGCAATGTCGTGATCTTTCCCGGCAAGTTTCAAGGGCGATTTGCTCGTCTTGACCGCCCGCACACTGAAATAGCTCCGTGGTCTATCTGGATCTCCTTTTCCCCTGATCTTGTTCACTGGGGTGATTCTCGAGTGATCATGAAGCCTGCCCCTTACCATTGGGATCAGATGAAAGTCGGCCCGGGAGCAACGCCTTTTCGGACATCCAAAGGCTGGCTTCATATATATCACGGGGTCTTCCAGACCATGGATGGAGCGGTTTATCGGCTGGGCGTGGCGCTGCACGATCTTGAAGATCCAGCAAAGATTCTTGGCGTTGCTGACGAGTGGATTCTTCAACCCGAGGACCCATGGGAGGTGTCGGGTTATGTTCACAACGTTGTCTTTACCTGTGGCGCAATCCCCGAAGAAGATGGCACTGTGAAGATCTATTGGGGTGGAGCTGATACCGTAATGTGCATGGGAACGGCAGTGATAGATGATCTGGTAGATTTATGCCTGAAAGTTCCGCGACCCCCCGATTAACCTAAGTCTTGGTCCCCAGTCTTTACAAATAAGTTTCTATGAACCAGAACTACTTTATCGATTCTTTGAGGGCCTTTGCTGCGGTAAACTTTGGAACTTTGGTTTCCGGGATGTTGAGTTTTTCCTGGGTGCGGGGATTCAAACCTGTCCGAGCTTGTCTGACAATTACTGAGAACTTTCCGAATCCCGGTAATGAGATCTCATCGCCCGCAACCAACACGTCAGAAATAGCCGAAAAGACCAGATCAATCGATTCTGAAGCGAGTTTTTTCGTCATCTGGCCCTTCTCTGCAAGTTTGTCCACCATTTCAGCTTTTGTCATGTCCGTTCCTCCCTCGAAATTGTAGTTGTGTTCCGCCAAAAATATGAATTGGGGCTATATAAGGCACTACCGTCGAGAGTGTCAAGAGGAATAAAGGGAATCTGCTGCGTCAAGTCGATTATGCAGCCAATTGAACGAGAATTTGAATCCTGGAAAGAAGTAATGGTCTACTAATTGATTTAGCCATCAAAGATGTGACCGACAAGGACCTGACGGAGAAGGAGCGTTTAGCGATTGTCTATCAGAAAGTTCGAGAACAACTCCCAAGACCGTTGAAATCTCTAGTAAACACTTCGATTGAGGCGGCGTTGCGTTTTTATAAGAGGGCGTAATTTCTTTCTTTCAAGGTTTCCTTATGAGTCCCATCTGTTCAAAATGTCGATCAAATGAAGAAACCTCATCAATATCAAGCTCTTTCATAGCTGCATAGGAAGTACAATCTGTAAAAGACCAACACTTGTCCTGATTGTATTTTTCAAAAATATTCCATGCCTTTTCAACGATATTCTCTGATAGTTGAATAACCTGAAGCACGCCGGCTTTTATCAACATTTCTAACTGCCTGTGAAAGGCTACAGTCCTTTCATATCCTATGTTTATCAATAGAAGGGTATAAGTTTGATCCAGGATATAATTAGATGTGATCAATTCGTATCGATTTGCGATTTCATCTTTAAAAATCATGGCTGTTTTTCGTATAGGTAAAGATCATGGTTTTCGGAAGCGTCCTGAAGGCAACCTGCTTGACCCTCTTTCCCCATTGCCTTGAAAACAGACCATCCCTGGTCCATAGACAATGACTTTGTTTCTTTAACCGAGAGAATGACATGAACGAAAGAATCCGGTTCAAGCTTCAATTGTCGCCGCACGGTTTCAGGCAAATAGATATGCCCATCATCCATAATCTTACCGATATATTCGATCTGTTCCATGAGCTATCTCCTTCAGACTTCGTATATATTTCAATACGGACCTCTTTACCTATATTACACTATGGCGCCAAAAATTAAACACAAATAGAGAACACAAGATACCATCGCTGAGATTGAGAGCCATGATTCCAACGACTTCTTCGTGAATGGAGACCGGATGGAACGCTTACATAATCGCTATAACATTCATTAAGCGCAATATATACTTAATTGCATATTGGCCAAGAGTTGCACGGTTTTCTGACCTTTCGAGCAATTAAGGCTGGCCAGGACAAATGTCCAGTTCATGTCATTTAATGTAAAAGGGGCGTCAATAAAGAAGCCCGGAGCCCTATACCTTGACTGAAAATGGTTCAATCAAACGGACTTCAGGAATTGGGCGGTTCTCCGCCGCTCCCGCTGGTAGAGCGTATTGAATGGTTGCAACAACAGATCCTGAACCGTGAAATCCTCATACCCCTTGAACGTACTCCCAATCGGGACATTCCGGGCTTCGACAACTAGCGTCTCATGGATCTCAACTCTCTCTGTCTTGTTCCGCTTGGCGCGTCTTCTCTCCCTACGTTGTGTACCTTTGTTTATACTCTCGCCCAGCGTAGAAGGCTTGATTCGAGGTCTGGGATTATTACCTTTGAGTCTGGCTATCTCGTCTCTCAGCCCTTGAATAAGCTCCTGCTGGATCTGGACAATCTCCGAAAGGGCCGCCACCGAAGGCGTGAGTTCCTTATCAGAAATTTCAGGGATCTTTACGATGACGCTCATAAAGCCCTTAAAGAATATTCCAATCCCTGTGTCGCGCCTTTTTTATTTTCTCATCAAATAATGTCAATATGGCCGGGATCCCACTTCGGCCCAAAACCTCGACCATCAGGCCAAACTAATATATCCAGGCATGGGTTTCTTACCCGGCGTTATTGAGAAGTTACAAATAGAAAATATAACTAATTGATTTATTTGGTACGCCCGGCAGGATTCGAACCTGCGACCTACGGATTCGAAGTCCGGCGCTCTATCCAGCTGAGCTACGGGCGCAGAGAGGCTTAAATTGTGGTGGGGAGAGCGATGGGACTCGAACCCACGACCGCAGGGGCCACAACCCTGAACTCTGCCAACTGAGCTACGCCCTCCACACCTCTATAGTTACAAAGCTTGACGGAACAAGTCAACCACGAATATCTCAATTGACTCTTTCTTCGTCTCTCATTGCCCCCCTAACCTTTAAATGATCTTAATGTTCCAACCCGTAGATCATCCCGATATTGGCCCGTGGATTGCGCAATACAACTCCATAAGTCTGGAATGATATCAGCCATCGCTGGTATCGTCCCTGGGTAGAAATTTCTTTTCTCTCCATTCTGTCGTTCGCGTAATAACCATATTTGGCTGCCTCGAAATTTACGATTATCAACGTGTCGGGTCTCATGTAACGTTCGGGGAGAATTGGAAAACTCTTTCCTATTTTAGAATCAAAGTGGTCTACATAAAAACCTATTCCCGTGTCAGATCGCTCTGTCTGTCTATAACTGATGTCAAAATCGTGAATGTATCGGCTGATCAACGGGTGACACACGATCCACCAGTCTCCCTGGTTCAGGTCCGCCTGTTCATCCAGCCAGAGACTCAGAGCAAGGTTGTCAAGATCATCCTTTACCAGAACCTGCGACGCCTTATTCACATATACTTTGGGATTTGGGACCTCCGACTGTGTAACCAGAGGCCAGGAGCACAATCCACACATGGTGGATTCTTCCGTCTTGTTTCCGTAAACAAAGCCGGACCCGTCGTGAAAAGGCCTGGATCTCAATACCGCGTAAGCAAGCTGTCTTCTCAATTTTTCCAGCAATGAAGATATTTGGTGTTCAACCTCATTGCCCACTATTTCGTACTTGGTGTTTTTTCTCGTCTTGGGAATTTCAAAGGTCTCCGCGTGAATTTGTGTTCCTACCTCACGGAAGGTCCTTTCCAGGGATCGGGGATCCTCAGCGTCCCGATAATCCGACCACGCTTCCGCAATTATGTCCCATGCAGTTTCGATGAGGTCATCACTCAGGATGCTCCCACCATACGGTGAAATGGTGGCGCTCAGGCCATTAAGGGAAATGACCTTGACCTGGGAGCCGTCCATCGGCCTCTCAAGGATGGTCCCTTCCCTGATCACCTTGCGAACCAATTCAGAGTCAATATTCTTTCCGAACAAACGGCCCGAAAAGGTCATAGTCGATTCATCCAGCATAGCCGATATCTGAGATGGATAACCCCACTCCTCCATCCAGCGAATCACCGGGCCGGACGCCGGCGGGCCGATCCCAATTTTGGAAAGAGCGTCACTTTGTCCCTGAACTATTTTGTCCAGTCCTACCAACAGGAATTTCTGCAACATTCGCTCAGACGCCTGGTCACTTTGAGTCCAAAGCTTGAGAAAATCGCTCACGTCAGCGGCCATTCTTGATTTTCCTTTCTTTCGTTGAGATTGAAGTGACGAACAAGAAGAGATGATTAATGGGATTTATTACAGCCGATTTAATAAGCTATGTTTCCCCCCCAATTTCATTATGTTTGACAGGAAACCGCTGAACAAGCGCTGATTCTAAAAGAGCGATATTTTATGTAATGCTGGTATGTTACAAGCAAGCAGGAAAGTATGTAACATGTAGGACTTCAAAACGACGGCAAGAACGCCGCTTAGAATGGATCGCACCGAAGCTTAGGGCTCATGCGTTTAATTGAAACGAAGATTACGATCTGAACCGAAGTTCGATCTTTACAGGGGTGTCCCCGGCTAATTCCCGAGCAGCCACCTCGATTCGAGAATATTGACCTGAATTGTGGACAATCCCTCGTACCAGGAGTTCAGTTTCAGTGCAATCAACTTCTAGTGTGGGGACATAAAGTTTAGTGTCTATAGTGAGTCCAGCCTTTACTCTAGCCGCTATAGCTCTCATTTTGAGAATATTCTGCGCTCTGTCCGTTTTTAACTTGTCTTTGGCTAAAAGCGCTTCTTTTACAATGACGACAATTTTTTCATGGGGAATTGCGCCGGTGTCGAACACCGCGTCATAAGAACCAGGATCATTCATGTCTCTACCATATAAAGCGCTGACAAATCCTGCTCTTTCACGATCCGTCTTTTTAGCGATAGACATCGCTTTCTTGGTATCAACAGACTCCCACTGCGCTATCCTCTCTATTCGTTGTTCGATCGGGGCCACAAACCGGACCCGATATGCATGCGGGACGTCTTCAAGAAGAAAATTTGATCCCCTACCAGCCAAGATTACATTGTCCTGAAGGGCATGACGAAGAAGGATACTTTGAAGAAGAGCCCCAAAACCTTTGAAGGACCAGTCATACTTTTCCCATGTGGTGGGAGTGCTTTGGTCGAACTCGTTGGCCCATTTCTCCCATTTTCCCCCTCTCTCCCGTATTTCGTTCATGATAATTTTTTTGTCGGCATAGGAATAATGCAATGCCGCTGCAATTTCGTAGCGGATTTCCCTTATGCCGCTTCCGAACTGTCTTGAAATGGTCCAAATCGCCATTATTGCCTCACTGACAAAATCGTCTTTAGGGGAAAAATGTCTCTAGCCATAGTAATTCTGATCTAAATTACTTACAAGATTTTTCCTTTAGAGGAGGTTATGGGAATGGCATTCAACCTCTCTTGACCTATTCTTGGTATGACAGTGTTCGCAATACTGAACAACTGGAAGGATCGGCTGTCCCACGGCGCAATCAGTTACAGACGGGAATGTAAGTCAACCGTCAGTATAAAAACAATGGACAACCAACAGGAAAAAGCTTGAAATATTCACTATAAAGTATACATTTTTACAAACCCTTTATCGATTGTGTTGGTTTCGGGTTTGCGCCATCCAAGAATCATTTGCCGGCAAAATATGACTCACGGCGTTCACCTAGAAGAACAACCGGCAATGACTGACCACGTCTAAACAGAATTGGCGACAGCCGAAATATCGAACGAAAGGCATGCCGATCATGGATTTCGGTATACTTGGGACGATCAATTTAAATTGGGAATTCTTCACTGCCCTTGTCAGTATTATTGTCATTAATATTGTGCTTTCCGGCGATAACGCGGTGGTTATCGCCATGGCGGTCAGGTCCCTGCCTCGCGCTCAACGGCAAAAAGGAATTTTGGTGGGGGCGGCTGGAGCAGTAGTACTTAGAGTGATTCTGACATTCTTTGTCGCCCGTTTCCTCCAGACCCCATACCTGAAACTAATCGGCGGGGCCCTCATCCTATGGCTCGCAGTAAAACTCTTTGTGGATACCAATCCCGAAAACGACTCGGACAAGGAAGCGTCAACAATCTGGCAGGCGTTGAAGATCATTGTGATCGCCGACATAACCATGTCTCTGGACAATATGCTGGGAGTGGGAGCAGCTTCAAAAGGCAACCTGTTTCTTCTGATTTTCGGCCTTACCACCAGCATTCCGATAATGATCTTCACGAGCAATCTTCTCTCCATGCTCATGGACAAGTATCCGATAATTATTACTATCGGCGCTGCGCTCCTGGGAAAAGTTGGAGCCGAGATGATTGTGACGGATCCAGTCTTAGAACAATTTCTCCCTCACAGTGAGTTGTTCATTTACTTGATTGAGGCAATTTCAGCAATCGGGGTCGTCATGATAGGTAAGCTCTGGGTGTGGGCCGGCGCCCTGGAAAAGAATCATTGAGTTCATGCCGCGCGTGAATCAGTCCTCTATCGAGATGAACAACTCCCCCAAGAGCCTGTTGAAATATTAGGCGATTCAGTTTGTTGGGCGCCTCTTGCAGCCGGAAGATATTCAAAGTATCACTGGCGCAGGGCGCGCTGAAAAACAATATATATCTAATGAAGGTTGTATGATAACATCGTTTGTTCCTATGAAGCATTCAACAGACGTTTTTATGGACAAAGCATTGAGACGATCTATTTCCGCCGCTGTTCTCGTCATAATGGTCATGTTGCTCGTGGGGACAACGAGCGCTCAAGATTACCTCGACTATTATGAACGGGGCGAATTCGCGCTCCGTGTAGAGAAATGGGACAGCGCAATAGATTTTTTTTCAAAATCGATCGCTGACAACCCCAGTTTTTTTGTGGCTTACCATAATCGGGCAATCGCGTATTCGAAGAAAGGTGAATATGACAAAAGTATCGCGGACCTGAAAAAGGCGGTTCAGCTAAACCCGGATTATCCTGACGCTTACGGTTTGATGGGACTTCTTTACGAGATAAAGAAGAATTACGCGTCAGCGCTTGAAGCCTATAAGGAAGCCTCTTCAAGAGAGAAACGACCCGCGGCCAAGAAACTGTTGCAAAAATACATACAGGATATGGAAGCCAAGATAAAGAAACCTGCCGGAAATTGAGAAGAAATGTAGTTGATTTTCCGAATTTACTGTTATACTGGTTTGCAAGAGTCACAGTGGAGATATTCGGCTTGTTTTTTACCCTTATGGGTGGTAACATCATTAAGATTAGATAATGTGTCCGGTGTTGTCCCGGCTAACTTGAATAAAGGAGGGCTCTATAATATGCCTACGCTTGAAATTGAAGGCAGAACCTTTGACGTTGATGAAGACGGTTTCCTTCAAGATCCGGATCTCTGGAATGAAGAAGTTGCGTCTCTGTTCGCGAAGACCGAAGGTATTGATGAAATGACCGAAGAGCATTGGAAGGTTGTTCACTACCTGAGAAATTACTACCTGGAATTCAACATTGCTCCGATGATTCGTAAAGTGTGCAAGGATACAGGATTCAAGCTGAAAAAAATCTACGAGCTGTTTCCCTCAGGACCAGCCAAAGGCGCATGTAAGGTGGCGGGCTTGCCGAAACCTACAGGGTGCGTTTAACTTCCTCCCCTTTTATCCCCAAGGAGTTCTAAACGCCCGCATCTTCGAGCGGGCGCCGACTCCCGGGGAGTTCACTCATTATCGTCGACTGGTCCCTTGTCTTCACAGGTTCTGCTTTTTCTTATTATATTCTTTGTTGGTGGGACTATTGCGATTGGTAAACATTTCCTTTCCTGGAAACTCAGCAAAGTCTCGGCGGAAATTGCGCGCGAACTTCGGGGCAAAGGCGCTCTAGGGCCGTTTACCGCAGTGGACCTGTCTTTACCCAATCAGCGTTTCACGCTTTTCGGCCTGACGGATTACCGCTCAATGGCTTTAAAATATATGGTGGAGGATAACATCGTGGGGAAAACCTGGCAGGGGAAATTCTATCTTCTAAGAGAGCGCTTCTGATGATATGCGCCCAACTTTGGTTAACGCCCCAATTACGCGTAACTGTTTCAAAACATCCATAATGAATTGGGATTCCAAGATTTCCGCAAGTCTAGCAGCTATAGGTTGAGGTCAACGCGAAGGCCCGGGAATGGGGCTCAAGAGCGTTTAGTCCGGAATTAAAACCGTACGGAGTAGTTTCCAGTTTCTATCCAAAAGACTTTTCTTCACTTTTATCTTGGCGCCGGTTTTTTTTCTTTCTCGACCTTACGTTTTTCCTCATCCCTGATTTCTCGACGCAACAATTTCCCTACTTTAGATTTTGGCAACATGTCGCGGAATTCTATGTATGAAGGGACTTTGTAGGAAGCGAGCTTTTCCTTGCAGAAGTTAATCAGATCAGTAGCGCCTACCCCCTTTGCATCGTCTTTCAGCACAACTATAGCCTTGACCCGTTCACCCACTTTCGGGTCTGGAACCCCTACAACGCATGCTCCGACTACTACAGGATGATCCTGGAGGACCGCCTCGACCTCGGACGCGGACACTCGATATCCTTTGTGCTTTAAAATATCTGCGGAACGTTCTACATAGGTGATACTACCCTCGGCGTTGTGAGTGACAAAATCACTGGTCCTATAGTAACTCTCTCCATCAATGTCCACGAATGACCTGGCCGTTTCTTCAGGCTTGTTCAGGTATGCCTTTATGGAATAATCCGAAGTAACAAGCAGTTCTCCGACTTCTCCTGGCGATACTGGTTCGAGGGTATCCGGATCAACGATCTTGACGCGTCTTGAAGGAAGAGGTTTTCCGATGGACATCTGGTCCGGTTCACCATCGTCAATACGACTGTAACAGATGTGGCCCGCTTCAGTGGACCCATAAACCTGATATATCGGCCAGCCTACCCTCTTTTTCCATCGCTGTATGACTTCCCGTGGGAGAACGTCGCCGCCGCAATAGCAGTATCGCAGCGACTTCAAATCGTAGGTATCCTGCCGGTCATTCTCCAGAATCATCCGGTACAACGCCGGCACACCGAGCATCCACCTAACTCTGTATCTCTCTATCGCAGACAGTATCGCGTCCACCTGAGGCACAGGCATTAACACTGTCGTGTTACCGCAGTTCAGACCAACCGCCATTAAGAGTCCGAGGGCCATGATGTGGAACAGCGGGTTTATCGCAATGTAAACGTCAGAGCCTGATTTGAGATGGTTGGCGAAAACAACATCCGTGATATCGTTAACATAGGAAGTATGCCCCCAATGGTTGCCGGCTACGCCCTTTGGGAATCCGGTAGTGCCACCTGTATAAAGAATGTATGAGAGATCTTTTACCGGATCTATCTCCACTTCGGGGGGATTTGGGTCGGATTTGAGCAGGCTTCGAAAAGGAATAGTCTCAGGCCCTCCTTTGACTTTCCCGTGAGGGGCCTTGTCAAATAGGGCAGCGATTGCTCTTTTCGGAACAGACACCAGATCCAGCAGGTTCGTATAAACTATGTGCCGTAATCCAGTTGTCCCCATTGTTTCTCGGACATATCCGTAATTGGTGTCATGACAGATTACAACTCTAGCTTGCGAGTCGTTTATCATATACTCAAGTTCATGGGATGTATAAATTGGCGAAACAAGAACTACGACGGCGCCGATTTTCTGGGCGGCCAGATACGCGATAATCATCTGGATTGAGTTGGACAGATAAAGCAGCACACGGTCACCCTTGTTAACTCCAAGGTCTGTAAGGCCGTTAGCGAAACGGTAGACTTTGTTTCTTAATGCGCTGTATGAGAACCTGTCGCCCAAAAAAATTACGGCTGTGGAATCGGGATACTTCTGACATGCGGATTCAAATCTGGAGAATGTATATTCATGGTTCATAGGGGGAATACCTCATCAGCTTCCGAAGTAAGCGGATTTCACATCAGGATTGTCCATGAGCGTCTGTTTTGTCCCTTCAACTACAGCGGCGCCGTTTTCGAGTATGTAACCATAATCGATTATCGGGATAATTGGACGAGCGTACTGTTCGGCGACAATAATGGACATACCTCGATGCGTCCTGATTTCCTTGATGGCTTTTGCCAGGAGATACTGAATCGAGGGGCTCAATCCTAGAAGCGGCTCATCAAGAAGCAAAAGCGTTGGTTGGGCCATCAAGGCCCGGCCAATAGCGAGCATTTGCTGTTCTCCGCCACTCAAGAATCCGCCAAGACGTTTTAAAATTCTTGTTAAGGCAGGGAAAACGCCAAGCACGTAATCTAGTGTCTCCTTGGCTTGGGCGGATGTGGCAAGGTATGCGCCTATTTTGAGATTCTCCAGAACTGTGCTCTCTGGAAAGATCCTTCGACGTTCCGGACAAAGGATGATGCCTTTCCTCGCCCTACTGGAAGGCTTTTCAACCATAATGTCCATGCCTTTGAACGTAACGTGGCCGCGAATTGTTATTCGTTCCCCACCGGCCATTTCCTCCTTTTTCTGTATATCCAGTATTATTCCGGAAAGAGTGTACATCAAGGTGGACTTGCCTGCGCTGTTCGCTCCAAACACTCCTATAATCTGATTTGCTCCGCATTTTAAACTGACATTGTTCAAGGCCAGCATGTTTTCGTAAAAGACCATAAGGCCTTGAGCTTCAAACATAGTCGAATACCTCCTCGGAGCCGAAATAGGCCTCCTTCACTTCGGGGTATGCCATTACTTCATCAGAGGTACCTTCAGCGATCTTGCAGCCAAAGTTCAAGACCACAACCCGACCTGCCAGTCGAAAGAGTTCCCGAAGTCTATGCTCGACCATGATAAGAGTTATTCCCTCCATCTGAAGTTTTTCAATGAGAGGAACCATGCTGGCCATTTCGCTCATACTCAGTCCCGAAAATACTTCGTCGCATATTATCAGCTCTGGTCTTAGAGCGAGACATCTGGCAAGTTCCAATCGCTTCAAATAACCGGTGGGAAGGGATGACGCCAACTTGAACGGCACATATGAATCTCTTTCAAAACCTATCTCTTCGAGGATATCTACCGCCACAGTATCTCGGCTGCCCATTTTTCCGCCGCCGCGCCAACCTCCAGTCTTACGGGCTCGAGGCGAAAAAAGTGGAACAATAAGGTTCTTATAGGCAGGGAGGCTGAAATACGGTCTCATTACCTGAAACGTGCGGGTAAGTCCTTGGGCCGCGATCTTGTGCGGAACGGTATCGGTGATATCCCGACCGTTGAAAAATACTTTGCCTGTGTCGGCCTTTATGAATCCAGTAATCGCGTTGACAAGCGTAGTTTTTCCAGAGCCGTTTGGGCCTATAACCCCGACAATGTCTCCTCGAAAAACATCCAGATTTATCCCTGACAGGGCAAGGACACCACCAAATTTCTTGCTTACATTCTGAACCGACAATAAAGGCTCTGAACTCATAACCTACTCCAGTTCGACGAGCGCCAAATCTTCTTGAAAAGGATGAAAGGCAGAACCGTAGCGGTTCCGGTGTCGCTCTCAGTGACCAACAAAAGTCTCCATTCTAGATCTCCACCCAACGCTCAAACTGCTCATATTTGCGAGCAGCGTACGGTATTATTCCTTCAGACTTGAAAACAATAAATCCGGTGAGAACTACAGAATAGACTGCAATCCTGAGTGAACCGAAATCCCGGAGTAATTCTGAAACCGGGACAAGGATCAGGCATCCAATCACCGGGCCGACCAAGGTCCCTCCTCCGCCGACGACAGTAGCCGCAATCGGAATAATGGAGAAATCCATGGCGAATTGTGACAAACCTGCCCACATGTACATGCTTGAAAGGCACGCGCCTGCAAAACACCCCAGAACCGAGGCGACAAATACCCCAAGGGCTTTGTATACGGTGATATTGATCCCGGAGGCTTTCACCGCCTGATCATTGTCTTTGACCCCCCTGAACACAAGTCCGATATCTTCCTCAACAAACCTTCTGAGCCCAAATACCGCTACCAGCACGGCCAGGATGAGGACGTACTGTTCGACCCAGGCATTGGGAAAGCCCTCCACACCAAGTATGCCGTCAGTTCCACCGAAAAGATCGAAAGCTTCTATAATTCTAGCTGCGAGCAGTGGATACATCAGACTGACTATGGCGAAATAAACACCTCTGAGGGGCAGGCACGGAACAAACAGAATAGTACAAATAACGCCCCCAATAATAGCCGCTAAAGGAATGCTGAGAATGGGAGGAACGCCAAGGCTGGTATTTAGCAGCGCCGCAACGTAAGCGCCCACACCAACGTAAAAACCTCCACCGAGAGAGACAAGACCAACATAATTGGCCAAAAAATCAAAACCAATTGCGAGGAGAGAATATGCGCACACTATCGAAATGACCCGCTGCCAGTAAGGGACTCCGCTCAGGAGAAGAGGAGCGAGGGCAAGCCCGACAATGAAGAGCAGACGCGGGGTGATCAGGTAGGTTATTTCTCTCCAGGAGGAAATAGCGTAGACGCCGTCGGACCTAACCTTGATGCCGCGATCCAGACGTTCTTTACGACTATCAGCTTTAGATCCGGACATATCAGACTCGCTCCTCCAACTCTTTTTGCCTTCCAAACAGACCGCTTGGGCGAGCAATCAGGGTCAAGACAATGGCCAGGAGAGCAACGACCACCTGGAAATGTGCCCCAAAAATAACCACGGTTAATATCTGGGCAAAGCCTATAAGGAACGCGGCCATGACCGCTCCTGTCCAACTTCCCAGCCCGCCAACAATGCATACTGCTACGGCCATTATAAGGACATGATAACCTGATTCCACGACAATACTTCCGAGAGGAAGCAGAATGATTGCTGCGGCTCCGGCGAGCATGGATCCAATGGCTGTAGCCACCACGGCCATGCGATCCGAATCAATCCCGAGAGTCATCGCAGCTCTTTCATCCTGCGCCATTCCTTTGAGCGCCAGTCCCAGTTTTGTGCCATTGACAAATGCCAAGAGAGCCCCCATTAGCCCAGCGCCCAAAACTACGACGAAAATTCGTTGGTAATCCACTGAGACCCCAAAAATGGACACGCTTCCTTCAACAAAGGGTGGCAATCTGAAGGTTCCTCCCTTTAGACCGCCCCATCTCAAGCCTTCCAAAATGGCCAGACCGATCGCATAGGAGGCTATGATCTCTGAGATTGGCATTCCCCGGACACGGATCAAAACAAGCTGATACATGAGGGCTCCGATTATTCCTGTCAGCCCAAGGGCCACAATGGCTGAAAAGAGATAGTTGAGCCCTACTCTATTCATCAAGATCCAGGTAAGGTATCCGGTCAGGACGTAAAGCGCACCGTGGGCAAAGTTGGGCAACCGACTGACCCCGTAAACCAGGGTGAAACCCACAGCCATGAGAGCCAGTGACACACTGTTTATAATCCCGTAGATGATGATGTCCATTAAAGATCCTCTAGGTGGACCCCGATACGGGAGATTGAAAAACATGGATCTCCATACTGATCGGGGTCCCTAGTTTTCAGTCGGCTGTTATTCCTTTTTCATCCATGGAGGAAGAAGGATTTTGCCAGTAGCAATAGTCTGCGGAAACACAACTATGCGTTTGCCGGCCTGCCACTGGAAGATAGTTCCCACCGCCCCTTCTTTAGGATCCAGGCTTGGAACGATTTGATTGGTCTTGGGGTCAAACTTGATTCTTCCGTAAACGCCCATCATGTCAGTTTTTTTCATGGCGTCCACGACCTTGTCAGGATCAAGAGATCCTGCTCTTTCTATAGCGTCTTTCAAAACATACACGGCCATATAGCTTGACGAAGTGCCGTATCCCTCGGGTTCCAGACCGTATTTTTTCTTGTAGGCGTCCACGAATTTCATCGTCCAGGGTGAGGCTTCACTCGGCACGTTGCCCGCGTTGACCACGTTTGCGAGGCAAAATTCGCCTTTTCCTTCGGTAGCCTTCCAGAAGCCGGGTTGTTCAGCCGCCGCTATTATGACTCCAAATGGGAGCGCCGGGACCTTCATGTCATACCATTGTTTGAGAAGAATAGCGGACTCGGGCATATCCATCCATATTATGATAACCTGAGCGTCCTGCTTCTTAGCGTCGAGCAATCCCATCGAATAATCTGTGGTCCCGGTAGGATATACAATCGGATCGCCCAACACTGTCCAGCCTTTCTTGGCCATGACCGTTTTAAGTATCTGACCACCAGCTCTGGCGTGAGCCACGTCCTGAACCATGATCATGAGTCTGTTAAGGTTGAATGTCTTGCCAATGTATTCGAGGCACGGAACGATCTCACCCATAACCATCCACTTGGCTTCACCTGATATTCTGAAACAGTATTTGTACTTGTCAGGCTGTTGTCCAACCGTCTCGTGGTACTTGGGCGTCAGCGAGCCAGTGGTAAGGATGGAAATCTTTTTGTGCTTGGCCAGAAGGGGCATTGCGGCAAGGGCGGCCTCGGATCGAACCGGACCACCAATAAGGAAATCCGCTTTTTTCTCCAGTATGAGCTTTTCGACCGCCAGAAGAGCGTCACTGACAGGGACGCCTGGTTCAAGGTCACGGGTATCTATAACGTCAACCTTGAATGGCCGTTTTTCATTGCCGACTTTTACACCGCCGGCAGCGTTGATTTCATCTACCGCTAGTTTGATTCCCCGTTCAGCGTCCCAGCCGTACAGAAAAGCCGTTGAAAGGGGAGCCCCGATAATGATGGGTTTCTCCGCAGCACAACACATTGAAACCATTGATAAAAGAAGAAAAAGGACAGTCGACACAATCGCACACTTGTTCTTTCCAGTCATCTCTAGACTCCTTTGAGGATGTATTTGACGTTGACCGAGAAAAGCGCATGTGAAACAACTCAGACATGGTTGGCGCCCGAAAAGAGCGTCTGACCACGACATAAAAGGCCTGTAGTGTATATTGGGGTTGTCTTTGGAAAACTGTCCTGAGAAACTCGGCTAGACTACATATGTGAATGACCAGATGTCAAGCATATTTTTGAGTGAGCCGTGGCGGTAACGCAAAGGCGTTAATACTTTGCCTACTCTCAAAGCGCTTGGGTTTCTAAGCCCGACTAAACTGTAAATTTCTTTCTGACATGAAGATTAAGGATTTCCACACAAACAGAAAACGCCATGGCAAAGTAGATGTAGCCTTTTGGAACGTGATGTCCGAAACCATCGGCGATCAAAACTACCCCTACCGCCACTAAAAAGGATAGCGCCAGCATTTTGATTGTCGGGTGGCCCCCTACGAACTGCCCTATAACCGGCGCAAAAAGCATCATTAGGCCCACAGAAACGATTACGGCCGCTATCATTACAACAATGTCGTCTACCATCCCGACGGCCGTAATAATCGAATCCAGAGAGAATATAGCGTCGATCAGGATTATCTGGACAATAATCGACAGAAAACCGCTCGGAACCGTCTTTGTTTTGTCTTGTTTTTCAGATTCAAAATCCAACATTTGGTGGATTTCCCTGGTGCTCTTCCAGAGCAGGAATAAACCGCCAAAAATTAGAATAAGGTCCCTACCGGATATCTCATTGTTCAAAATCTTAAAAAGAGGCGTAGTAAGACTGATTAGCCACGACAAAATCGACAGTAGTCCAATACGCATAAACATGGCCAGGAAAAGGCCTGTACGCCTTGCTAGATTTCGCCTGTTTTCGGGAACCCTCTCCACAATTATGGAGATGAAAATGATGTTGTCGATACCCAAAACCAGCTCCAACGCGGTTAAAGTAAAAAAGGCGACCCAAGCGTCGGGGTTAAGTAATGTGTCCAACATTCTACAACCTCATAACAAAAAACGGCCGTTATTTTGCAAAGTGGATAGTGTAAAAGCATGGCCGCGAAATAAACAGTCTTTCAGAATTTGAATGAAGAGTGATACCTATCCATATGTTCGAAGATGTTTGGTCTGTTCACGCTTTCTTGAGCACCCCTATTAAGAATAGCAGCGCAATCGCCCCTATAGTGGCGGTAATCAATGATCCAATAAAGCCGTGGGCAGACAAACCTATAAGCATAAAAAGGAAACCACCGATGTAAGCGCCTATAACACCCACGACGAGATTGACAAGCAGGCCGGCTCCCCTGCCCTTCATGATATACCCCGCCAACCACCCTGCCACAAGTCCTATTATCAAAAATCCAATCAAGCTCATCTTGTAACTCCTTATCTAGGCTTCAACATATATAATCTCTAATCGTCTCGCATTCAAAATAATATGCGGTGGCGTCCCAAAACTTGTGAAACAATATGCGTCAACATTGACAGGACAACCTGGCACGCCTTGGAAAAGGAGTTCTCTCCAATACATGAAGGACTATCCAGTCAACGGTGTTAGTTATCTGGCAGCTCCCGTCCCTGAAAGAAAATTGGGATCTGAGTATGCCGGCTTGGGATATGAGTAAAAGCCACACATTGTCTTCATGCCTAAAGCGCCGCCGTCAATGTATCGTTTTACGAAAGCCGCGTTTGCCTTTGCCTGAGGATCTCCACTATTTTTCGCTGCATAGTCGATGATGGTCCAAACGGTGGATAGCCCAATCTGATCCATGATTCCGAAAGGCCCAATAGGAGTCCTCATTACTCCCATCCATGAACGATCTACATCTTCAATTGAGGCCACGCCATTAGCCGCCAGCGTCAACGCCGACATCAGTAGCGTGGATAGCATCGAGTTGAAAACATATCCGCTGTTCTCGCAGGCAAGCATGATCACAACCTGCCCCAGGCTTTCCGCAAAATCACGGACCAACTCTACAATTTCAGGTTCACTTTCAGGATGCGGCATGACATCGACAATGTCAGTCGTACGTACATCATGAAAGTGAAGCGCAACCAGCTTTTCAGGTCTGCCTGTTTGCTCGGCGAACATAGATGGGACCAGCATGGATGTGTTGGTTGTAAAAACAGTTCTTTCCGGGCAGAGTTCGTTAAACTTGGCAAAGACCTGAGCCTTGATTTCAGGAATATCAGGAACGGACTCACTAATTAAATCCGCTTCCTTTGCGGCTTCTACAGAATCAGTGGAGATTTGTACTCGTCCCATGACTTTGCTCAGATCCCCCTGAGGCATACGGCCTATTGATATAAACCAAGCTCCAAGATCCTCCATTCCCTTCAAGGAATCTTTGAGGGCCTCCATGGATATATCATACAACACAACATTGTAGCCTTTAAGTGCGCACAGAAATCCTATCTGCCTCCCCATAGTCCCGGATCCCAGGATAAGGACCCGCTTGATGTCGGAAAGTTTCATCGGGCAATCTCCTCATCAGATTACGATCTGACCACGTTAAAGAAATCATGCCCAACCCAATGGCCGTTTACCGAGTATATTCCCTCGGTCGGGAACGTAGAGCCGTTCAACAACGAGTTGACACCAAGCTTGTTGTCGGGCGGAACAGAAGGTTGGAAGGTATAAGTCCTTAACAGGGCTAAGCCATACGCTGCAAGCAAAAAAAGCGCTACGAAAAAAACAGTAGCGATTCTAAGTTTTCTGATTCTCAAGATAGCCTCCTGATTGCTCGCCAACTTATAGATCTAAAGAGAAAATTGTTCGGTTCGCATGTGCGAAAAAGGAACTCCCAGTGACCTCAGGCCTGCTATCGCAACCCTGGTCATAGGGGGTGGAGCGCAAATATAGTATCCTGTGTCATCTTCCCGTCGGCCCAGCAGTCGAACGAGTTTGGTCTCATCCAGGCGCCCGGATTCGCCCGTCCAACCAGTGGGAGGATTGCTCAGGATATGGACTACCTTCAAGCAAGGATATGTTCCGGATTCGATATCCCTGAGTTCCGATCTGAACGCAATGTCCTTTTCAGTCCTGTTGGCGTAAATTAGGAGAACTTTCGCTTCTCTCTTGGTGTCCCGCATATGACGAAGCATGCTCATCATTGGGGTCATGCCTATCCCTCCTGCGATAAAGACGAAATCTTTGTCCCGCTCGTATAAGGTATAGCAAAAGCGACCGAAAGGCCCTTCTACAAGGGCCGAGTCTCCGACACGCGTCTTGCCTATTGTCGCTGTAAAATCTCCCGATTCCTTTATTGTTGAACTTATGAAATCCCGATTGGTAGGGCTGGAGGAAATGGTCCAGTGGTGCTCTTCGACAGGCAGTCCTCCCGATCGTTGGAAGGTGAGGAAGTGAAATTGGCCGGGATGGTAATCATATACATGTTCTCCAACCGGCGGAACCAGTTTGACTGTCCACACATTTTGGGTCTCCCGCTCAACAGAGTCGACTCGGTACGGGCTCCGTGCAATTCGTCCTGGGGTCAACACTTTGTGATGAACATAGGCAAATATTGTCAGCCCAAGCAGGATGATCCACAGAATCCTAATAGGGGTCGGCCAGCTGTCATATCCTGCGGAGAGGCTATGGACGAATGCTGCAGGTATGATGATTACGGCCAGTACGTTGTGGATCCGGCGCCACTTTTCAAAGTTTACGCCAAGACGCTGTCGCAAGAGACTGAATAACACATGTACAAATAGTAATAGGAGCAGAGCTTTGCCCAGTAACACGTACCAAGGCAGGTTCAGACTGTACAGCAATTCCAATCCTGCGCCACCGTAGGCCATCAGTGGAGGATGGGCAAGAAGAAGCCCCAGAGCAAGGACGCCCATGTACTTGTGGAATCTCGAAACGATGTCCAAACCGAAAGGTCTTTCAATCCACTTCCAGCGAGCGGTGAGGACAGCTTGAAGAGCTATGACGCCGTAAGCGGCGAAAGCGAGGCTAGTGCCGGTCTCATGCATGAGCGACATTTCGCCTTTCATCCGGAGCGCGGCTACAGTTAAAAGGGGACTGATAGCCACCAAAAAGTAGATTGAAGCGAGTATCCAGCCCACTATAATCCCTCCCATCTTAGAGTCTTACATGTCTAGAAAGAAAGTCCGTAATCAACGCTCTCGACAACAACATTCATCCCGCCTTGCAAGGGAGGCGTCGTATTCATCGTTCCAGATCGCAATTTTAAAAAAGTTATGTGACGCCTCATTTTCCGGATGCGGCAGCAGGAGACAGCAGCGCCGATCTGCTCCCCGCTATCCGGGGTTCTTCGATGAGTTCAAGTCCTGCCGCCGAGGCCAGGTCAATCATATTCTCAAACTCTTTGTCTGAAACGTGCCAGTTTCCAGGCTCGGCGACAAGAAGTCGCCCCGTAGGTCTCAGAATGTCCTTGATCTGAAAAAGGAAACCGCTAACATCTGGAACTTCATGAAGAACATAAAACGCCAAGCATAGGTCAACTGGCTCAGAAACATCAAGACTGTCGGGCTCGCAGAGTTTGGTGACTATACGACCTCCCAGACCAGCTTTTGCCGCCCTCTTGACCAAAGAGGCCAGCATCTTTTCTTGCAGATCGACAGCTATCACTTTTCCGGCTTTGCCCACCATCCTGGCTGCTGGAATTGTCAGGAAGCCCATACCTGAACCTACGTCCAGCACAGTCATCCCCGGCATTACGTATGGCGAAAGAATCTTTTCAGGGTTTTGGAATAGGCGCCGGATTGGGTTGGCAAGTATATACCCTACCCACCATGGACAAACGTGCTTTCCCATTCTTCAATTCCTCGTTCCCCAGGGCGGCAAATGGGGCGCTTCACGGTTAGGACCAATTTTTACAGGGTGAACAAGACTCCCGCCATCGTTCAAAAGGATCCGGAGAATTTCCGGAGACCATTTCATACATCTAGGTATCTTTCAAACGGGCGTATCGATTATCCATTACTTAGTTATTCCGACATCTGTATACTGAATTTGTTTTGCCCCAGGGGAGAGGTTTCCTTCCATCCCCTATAATTACATTTTAGTATGATATCATCAATAAACCTTACTATTTTGTAGCCATTCCATCCTAAGTTCATCCGCTTGAAAATCTCACCCAAGAGCCTAACACACGTAATACCAGTAAACTCAAGACCATGAACACTGTGGCGCATAAAATGCATATGAAAAAAGGCGGTTTCTCGGAAATTGATTGTAGCCCAAAAATTAATTCATGGCCTTAAACTTGGCTGATTAAGGGCGTCCAGCGGGAGATTAATCCAACAGGTGAGAGAAAATGGTTTTTTCACATCAAGATGAAGAAAATGAACGTCACGGAACAGTAATAGCGTCTTTGGGAATGAACCCCAGCAAGATTACCGGAAACTATCTGGAGTCTTTGGAAAGAGAATTTGGATGCGCATTTGAAAGGGGTGACCTACTCATTTGGGTTGAAGCCAATGAAGAGCGCGCGGAGCAGATTTTTGAGACATTGAGAAAGAGAAACTGTCCCTTCTAGTGCGCGGTGTGATTATCATAACCGTGGCAAATCGATAAAAAGATAATGATCATGTCATCTGTTACCACGCGCTGTTCAGTGACTCCTTCGCAAAGTACGCTGCCGCTTCTTTAATATGTACCGATCTATCTTGATGATCTCCAACACCCTTTTAACCGGTTCCAACTGACGGTACTCTCACAAAATTCCTTAGAGTACATTTAAGAGTATATGCCGAAAGTAATCTTAACTTTTGTTGTCCCGAACATCCTTCTTGCATTTCAACTAACATTGGCGCCCATCTTTTTTAGCCTATCCTGCTCTGGCCCAAGCCATTCGGGATTGCGATAGGTTCCGTCGAAATGATGGCTGGTTTTATAGAGTTCATGTGCCCCAGCCTGCGCGGCTTTGGCGGTCTTGGCCAGCAGAGCGGCGATCTCTGGTTGACTCATGGGTCGGAAATTGCGCGCAGCAGACAGCGCCTGCTTGAGAATAGGGAGCGAATCGCATCCAGTAATGACCACACTGGTGGGGAGGCTCATAGCATAGTGTAGGCATTCCACCGCATTGACCGTCTTACTCTCCAGAATGAACGGATCGCCCAGTGGCTTCATCCCCAATACGCCAATGTTTTTAGACAGCAGTATCGGGAGCACTTTTTTCTCGAAACTATCATAATGAGCATCCATTACGTTTAGAGGCATCTGTACGGTATCGAAGCTGAAATCATGACTGAAGGCGGTTTGTAGCATCTTCAGATGAAAGACGGGGCTTTTATGGCCGGTAAAACCGATGTAGCGAATCTTTCCCGCCTGCCTGGCTTCCAACATGGCTTCGATTCCGCCACCGGGAGCGAAGATGCGGTCTGGGTCTTCCATTCGGATGACCTCGTGAAACTGCATGAGGTCGATGGTATCTGTTTGTAGCCGCTGAAGCGATTCATCTATTTGCTGCGCAGCAGTCCGTTTATCACGCCCGTCGACCTTGGTCATGAGGAAGGCCTTTTGACGGTACCCGTCGCGCAAAGCTTTGCCCATGCGGATTTCGCTCTGCCCATCGTTGTAATCCCAGCAGTTATCGAGGAAATTGATTCCGTTGTCGATCGCGGTGCGGATAATTTGAATGCTCTCGGACTCAGCCAGTTCCGGCTTTCCGAGGTGAAATCCACCCAGCCCGACGAGAGAGACTGTTTCCCCTGTGCTTCCCAAGTGGCGGTACGGAATCTGACCTTCCTCCTGCGCTGCGCAGGCATGGCGCTCCCGTTCGGCAATTTGCGCCATTTCCACTCCCACTCCCAGAGCCATTACGTACTTAGTGAATTCTCGCCGGTCCATTTTCCTGTCCTTTCCAAAAAGAATGATGGTTATAGATACAACTAGACGCTTCTGAACAGTCTTCAAACGGTAGCTGGCAATAACAGCTCTTCAGAATCGGCCATTCTTCCCGAGGCGTCCACTGTGATCACCCGGTAGCTGTGGGCGATTTGATCCTTGAGCCGGTCATGAAACGTGAATGGACTCATAGTGGTTTGCGGGCGATGTTCGACGCGGCCGATAATGATGTTTTCGGAATCCTGGCCATGAAGGTCTTTGCCGACTGCGAAGCCAGCGCTACGAAAGTCATCCCTCCGAATTTCGTAGTGGCTCAGCGGTTGGTCCCCGGCA
The DNA here is from genome assembly GCA_041662605.1 of Desulfomonilaceae bacterium. Lineage (NCBI taxonomy): Bacteria > Pseudomonadati > Thermodesulfobacteriota > Desulfomonilia > Desulfomonilales > Desulfomonilaceae > Desulfomonilaceae bacterium. The sequence continues at coordinate 60,333 of JBAZSD010000010.1, read as the reverse complement.
TAGGCCGTCTGCCAGCTAAGCAGCGCTATTCGTTGGTCAGCCCGCACTTTTTGGGAAATTGCTACATGGCGAGGCGCGCTCAGGACCTCCGCTTCTCGCTGGAAATAGTTGGTCATTCCGTCCTTGGCCCGAGCTGCCGATTGTTCAATCTCTCTCCGCTCACTGTCGTTCATCTGGCCGGAAAACCTCGCTGCGACCAGGTTTTGTTCCAGTTGGTCGAGCTTCCGGTCGCTATCAATATGTCCGATGCCAATAATCGCTGTGGCGATCCCCGGGGTTGACAAGCTGTATCTAATGAGGGGCGCGCTGGGGATTGCCGGGCTGCCTACAGTCCGTACCACATCCGCCGGTTGTCGGGAAAAATGATTGCCCTTGCCATACATAGCCCCATCGGCAAAGACCTTCATGGCGATGATACCCAAGTTCTTGGCCGCTGCGACCGGGATCACATTGTATTGATGGTTAAAATAGCGGCGGTCGTTAGCGTTCATCGCCACCAGGAGGGTGTCAATGACGTTGAACGAATCCCGCTGCAAACACTCCATTAACACCGGGGAAGAGAAGTGACCGGTAATGCCGATGCGTCGGATCAACTTTTCTTCTTTGGTGTTAAGACCTGTTAAATTGGTACCATCCCTGTAATCCCGAAGCGCCGCAAGGGTCCCTATCCATTCCGCTTTGGGGTCCGGCGTCTCCAGGCCCTCGAAAATGGCATCCACCTCATCCAGGTGTGTGAGGTTGTGAATTTGAACCAGATCAATGTAAGCGCCGGAAGGATAATTACCCTGGCCATCGCCAAAAACCTGGGACAAGGTGCGTTTCAAATCGTCCAAGGTCATTGACCCTGGAGGCCCGTCGGTTACGCTGGCCACGTTGCCTCGCGTCCCGGGCTGCCCTTTAGCGTAACGCAAACCGGTCTTGCTCGCCAGGAAGATTGACCGCCGTTTAGCCTCGTCATATTCGGAAGCGCCGGGGATGACATGTAGGGTACGAAAGGCTTTGCCATAATTCAACTGACTGGGGCCGTAGAGGTTGGAGGTGTCGAAGTAATTAATCCCCAAATCTACGGCTTTTAGGATAATGCGTTCAGGGTCCTCCCCCGGAGGAGTCCATTGCACGGATGCTTGGCCCCCGAGCCCAAGCGTAGTGACCTCAAAGCCGGTGCGTCCCAAAATTCTGGTCAGGGGTTTGTCTGGTTTAGCCACCCCCAGAGAAACACGGGGCGGCGCCTCGGTGCAAATGCTGGTGGTCGTGGCCTCCGGAGTGAGATCCTTTCGGTTTATGCTCCAGTTGCCATTTGGGTCTTTCATGGTTGACATCCTTTCGAGGTCGTACAATTAAATGGTCCCACCCCCAAGACAAATTGGATTTGTTCAATTGACACAATCATTTGTCAAATGTTCCTAGTCATTTAATTTATCTGGGGGTAACTTCTCAAAAACCGCGGGAGAGCCACACTTCCAGGCAGTGTATTGAATAGGTGGGGGGGTTGCAAGGGTTTTGGGACCGTGCTCAATCGTTTATCTTTAAGGCAATAAGCGGGGAACCAATTTTTTGCGTGTCGTCTCAAAAAGAACGCGACAAGAGCAAAGAGATATGCTTTACAGGGGCGCATGAGAACCACCCCAAAGATTCCCGAGATTCGCGAAGAGGAGCTTACACCTTCGGTGACGGCTCTTGTGGAGATTATGCGGATCCAGCAGGAGCAGATTCAGGAACTGCGAGACGAGATAGCCAGGTTGAAGGGGCAGAAGCCCAAACCCAAGATTAAACCTTCCGTCCTTACGGAAAAGGACGGAATTCTTGAAGTGGGTCTTGAGTCTTTGGGGTTCAAGGATAGGCATATCCGCATCGCCACGGAAGCCGCCTTGCTGGGGAGCATCCAGAGAAACAAGTCTATCAATCCGGATCTGGTCATCCTCAGCGACGATACGGGCCAGTTTGAGGTCTTGCGCCGCGCTCAAAGCTTACAAGCAGTCTCCTTCCTGCCCCTGAAAGGAAAACAGCGCTTCAAGAGTGTTTTGATCAGATATTCACCACACGAACGCTCTATGAAAGATTGAATCAGGCCTTAAAGAGGATCCACAAGAACAAGCCTGAACTCCTATTGGTACTTGGACCGACCTGACGTGCCCTTGCACAACAACGCCAGTGAGACTGATATTCGTGAATACGTGACAAAGCGCAAGATCAGCGGATCGACCCGCAGCGATCTGAGACTCCGCTGCCGTGACACCTTTGCTGGTTTGAAAAAAACCTGCCGAAAGCTGTGCATAGGTTTCCGCCGCTTTCTCGAAGACAGGGTGTCCAGGAAGAACCTCATCTCTAGCCTCAGCGATCTCATTAGGCTGAGAGTCCCCGTGTCCCTAATAAAACAAACTCCGGACGTCTACGGACAACTCGATAAAAACTCTGCCGCCATCCTCACCCAGAAAGCCGGTGGTGACTCAGTGCCCAACTATTCCGGGAAACTGCCCAAGCTTATACAAGAAGTTACGGACGCATCTGGGTTCAGTCAGAGCAGGGAAAGGGAGCCACCTTTCTTTTCACAATCCCCACAAAGGATTCAGAGTCCTAAAAAGAAAAGTAAGAATTCTTCCTACTCGAATGACGTATAGAGTAATGTGGTAGTTGTTTGCAGTTTCAAATAACTACCACATCAGGTTTTCTGGACCACTAGCCCTAAGTCTCAGGCGGCGGGTCGGGGTTTTTATGCGGTGTTCCAAGATATGGAAAAACTGTTAGAATGTCGGTGTGAGGTTTAAGCCCGTCGGGTGGGATTTTGCCCTTCGAGAGCATGGATAAGCGTCGCGCGACAATGTGGTCGGTTAGTAGGCGGCCGTTAGGGTACCCCCCTGGCTTGGCTGGGTCGAAGCTCAGCATATCGGGGAGGATTCCCTCGGCGTCGATCGCTGCCCTGGCTTCCTCGATGGAGTAATCCCCAACGTGTTGCAGCACATGGATGAACTGGTCGAGGAAGCGCTCCCGGTCGTGAGCAGGCTCGCCTCGATTGAATTCTGGTTTAGTCTCGTCAGTGTGGAAGAAGTTCGCAAGGGTCGGGTGGCCAGAGCGATCGACAGGAACAAGTTCCCCCGCACGGCGGATACTGACCCGTCCCCAGATGCGTACATTTGGGTTGGCTCCCAGAACACGGGTCGGCAGCTCAAACGCCATGCTGAACACGTTATAGTTGGCAAAAAGGTCCTTGCCGGTCCACCGGCTCGGGTCCGGAGATCCCTCCAGCCCGGTGAAATTTTTGCCGCCCTTGTGGTCGAACATGTTAAGAATTCCGGCAAAATCAATGAAGAATGCGTCGCTGCGAAGTCCAACAAAGAAAGTGTATGGGCCGGAATTGACAATGCGTGGGTCGGGACCGAATGACACCTCAACATTTTTGAAGATCGGCTCCCCAGAGGGCTCAGCTTTCCGGGCCTCTGAGCCGGTTGCCAGGTAGACTGTCGCATACTGGCGACCGTCTAGCGGCTCCGAGAACACAAGGATGAGAGCGACGTCGGTCTGGGCATCGCCGTCGTTGTCGATGTTAATCCGGTACACCGCGTTAGGGTGAAACGCCGCCGCTTTGGCGAACGAGTTACAGTTTAGTATTATTACGGTTCTCGACGCGTCCGTTGGTACTTGAAAGGCGTAGAGATCAGTGAGGTCAAGTCGAGTGTCCCCTTCAGGAGGACCGAGACTCAGGCCGGTAAAGTGGTTTGACATGGTATTCTCCTTTCACGGTGTTTCATCGGCGCATTAGCTGGAGCTACAGCTCTTTGCCCCCGTTATGGCGCCGCCTATGGTACGTTTGATGCCGGAAATCGGATTCGGTTCCCGCTATGTGAGTCTTTTTGCTATCGCTGTCGCGGTAACTGTCGCTGAAATGCCAGGGTTACTGAAAGTTCTCCGAAAGAGAGGGCTCTCTCATTCTAGGAACAATTGCCTGATTTCAATTACACTTGCGCATGTTGAGAGTTATTCCCATTGTTCTGATTTCGGGACAATTAAAACTAGTAATTTGCTTTCTTCAAAAGAACTTCCAGATAACGCGACTTTAATTGACGACTAGCGGTTGCTCTCTTAATGGGTGGCAATCTAAGAATAGCGCCGAGAATCGCGGCTAGGGCTCGATGGCTAAACAATGACTGGTTGTCAAAGATGAGGTCCTGAAGAGAGCCTCTTTCAATCGCCATGATCACCGCCCGATGAACGCCGTCCACAGGTGTAATTGTTCGTTCCGGACGGGATTCCAGGTAGAGCGCCCCGGTAAGACAATTATTGACGCATACTCCACATCCAAGGCACATCTTTTCGTCAATTCTTACTCGACTTTCTGACTCTGGGAGGGTCTCTTCCTCATTTCCAAACGATATTGCGTTGACTGGGCATAAAGTTGAGCACTGTCCACAGCCGATACATTTGTCTTTGGTGATTTGAGCGATGAAGTTCGAATGAATTGGACGAACTAATCCCAATTTCTGGATTGCGAGCATGGCCTCACAACAACATCCGCAGCAATTGCAGATAAAATTTACCTGGTTACGGACGTTCTCACCAAATTGCACAAGATTATAGGAGTATGCGGCATGGAGAAGGTCAAGGCATTCGGAAGAACTTACCTGGCGAGCGAAGCCGTGCCGCGTTAACGATGACGCTGTAACGTTGAAAGTCATGCAGATTTCTAAAGGGGCGCCACACGCCCTCTCCATATGCGTCATTTTATGTCTGCAGTAACACATGCTGACGCCTATATGAGTGGCCGTTCGTATTACCTCAGTGGCACGTTCATGATCCAGAACATGAATCGCGTTTTGTTCCGACAGAGCGGGTTCCTGCACAAATACTCGTCCAAGTTGTGTCTCACCATCGAGAATTAGAGCCCGGATAAAGTCTTCTTCTACGTTTATGTATTGATAGAAAAGCTCACTAAGGACTTTCTGGTCTAAGTCGTTTCTTAATCTCATCATGGAGAATTCGAAAAATCCTGCCATTGGAGGTGGCAAACAATAAAGGATCTCTCCGTTCCGTTCAATGTCCACTAAAATTGCTCTGTCCGCCAATTCGTCCAGGATTTTCCTTGCAGACAAAAGATCCATTTTCCATGCTTTGGCTGCTTTTCCAGCGTTAAATGGCTTTATGGGTAAGATGGCTACCAGTTCCGCCTCTTTTTCGCTGAACAACATGGCTAGGATCCGGTATAGAAGTTCGGATGGCGGCGCTCCTTGGGGGAATCGATTTAATCGATCTATGAGCGCCGTGTACGGTGTCCTTACAAGTTGATGGGCCATTATAATGTCACTCTTCCTGAAAAAAGGATTTTCCTAAAAAGCCGCAGCAGGCAGCCATTTTCACTCACTTAAAAACACCTTTATCAACAGGCGTTTATAACTATGCTCCCTACAATAAAAGGTATTCCCACTATCTCCACGATTACAGTGCGTTGCGGCGCTACTTGATATCATTACGTTTTTCTGACGTCCAAAATTGCGCGACTTGCATTCCTCTTTGAAAAACTGGACGTTTAAGAAATTTACTAACAGCCTTGCGAACGAGTTATCCACAGGACCTGTGGACGGTCGATGATAGGTTGATGCTATTACTAGCAAAACTCTATTATTGGCAACCTTTTTTACAAACAAAACTCCTGTTACAACGTTTTGGTTTAAATTGGGGAAAATTTGACAGTAAAAGTTGTTCATCAGCTTTCGTGCTTGGAGTGTGTATGAAATCCAACGAAGCCTGGATTACGTTAGCGTCCTTGGCAAGTGACTCCGTACAGCGCTCCAATCTATCTTGTCAGCTCAACAAGAAGCTCCACCATCTAAGATCGATAGGCAATTCGCAGGCTGGCGATGAGAATGACAATTGACCCAACAGCCATCAATGCGGCCCAGAACCAATAGGGCAATAGAAGAATCTGCTGCATCCGACCAGTATCCGAGATTCCCAATGGACCAGCCGAGAAGCTAAACAGATAATCAAGTTGAAAGTACGTCGCGACGCATGCCTGCACACCCAGGAACTGGACTGCAAAAAGCCGAATTCCTTGAGATCTTGCGAAAGAGATTCCCAACACTATCGATCCCATTACAAGGATTGCGACAAATCCAAAAATCGATCGGACCCAAACCATTGCGGAAAAAATCAGGAAGATCCCTAAGAATTTCAAAATCACTGAAGACGCTTTAGGATTTCTGGAAGCTATTATTAACCCCGCTCCCGCCAGTGGCGGTCCCATCGGTCCAGCCGCCGCAACTAGGAAACTGCTAATGGGTTCAAGCAACATTGGCCTAGAATAATATGCGATTCCAGAGCCGTTTGAAAAAATCATCAGCTTTTCGAATTTACCTCCCAAAAGAAAGGCCACCAAGCCATGGGCCATTTCGTGAAACCACGTAGCCATAATTGTAAAAGGGTAGAGAATGTAATTGCCGCCCGGGACCTGCCACAGAACGATAGTGAGAATGGCGGCTCCGATCAAACCGAAAAGTCTGATTCTCTCAACATTTTTGATGGGTTGTACTGCGATCAATTATTCCATCGTCCTTAGAAGACCATTTTACCAATTACCTGAAACGCCCGTTCTGGACTCGTTCTACCTGATCCAGCAATGTAAACGCTCCGTCACGGAAATTCTTATCACGCTGTTCAGCCTAAAAAGCGCTCTGCCGGATTTAGCTCGTGGCTTTGTAGAGGCTGCTCAATGAATCCTATGTTCAAATACATCTTAAGAAGTAGTACAATCAATATCGGATTAAAACCGGAGGAGTAAAAAAAGATGTCCCGAAGTATAATGTCCGGCGCTCTATGTTTGTCATTAATACTCCTGTGGCCGTTGATCGGACTTTCAGAGCAGGCGACTACAGTGTTATCGGAACCGTCCGGCGGCTTCAAATTTATGATTCCTGAAGGATGGACGACGGCCGAGTTCCCTGGATTTAACTTCAAAATTTGTCGTGGTTTTCCTTCCGGTGGTTTCGCTCCAAATATAGCTGTGATTGATGAGGCTTTCGATGGGTCAGTTGAAGACTACGTAACGGCTTGCTCAGCGCCTATGAAAAAAGACGCTCAAGGTTTCAAGCTGCTTGAGAAAAGGGCTTTTAATACAGACTCAGGTATCCGAGGAATTAAGCTCGTATTTGATTCCAAATGGGATCGAAAACAACTGATGCAAACCCAGTATTACTTTAAAGGAATAAAAGAGAAAATGTTGGTCATAACGTGTTCTGTTTTACCTGAAGATGGCCGGAAGTTCGCAGACATATTTGACGCCGCAATGAAGACTCTTCAGATTGTTGAGCCTACTGAAGGAAAACCGAAAAATTAGAACTTCTTTAGTTTATTATTGCCCACCGAATACAGCCTGTAAAAAAACTAATTCACTACAAAGGCCTTTTGAAGCCATCAGTTTGCCTGGGCTCAACTCCAAGCGACATTATGGTCTTTCTTGACGTTCCTACTGTCCGTTGAACAAATTATGTTAAGTACTGACAAAAAATATTTTCACCCTTTGGTAGCCAAGAGGAAGGATTCAGGACTCTTTCCCTTTGGGCAGAGTCCTGTCCGATTTGTGTCAGATATGTATTTTGCAGAGGAAAAAGTTTCCAGTACGCGAACATTTCAGAAGCTATAACTCTATCTTTGCTCCCATCACGGCGATGAACCGAGCCAGCCAATCAGGATGGGCGGGCCAAGCAGGAGCGGTAACCAGATTGCCATCCACGTGGGCCTTATCTAAAGGAATGTCTACCCATTTACCTCCTGCGCAGTTTACGTCAGGGGCCACAGCAGGATAAGCGGAGCAGGTCTTGCCAGTCAGGACCCCGGCTGCGGCAAGGACCTGGGCTCCGTGGCAGATTGCCGCGATGGGCTTATTTTTATTTGCGAAATAGCGTACGGCGTCGAGCGCTCCTTTATTCAACCTTATATATTCAGGCGCGCGTCCACCCGGAATCACCAGTGCGTCGTAATCGTCCAGTTTGATCTCGGAGAACGTAGCATTTAGAGTGAAGTTGTGGCCGCGTTTCTCGCTGTAAGTCTGATCGCCTTCAAAGTCGTGGATAGCTGTCCTGACAATGTCGCCCGCTTTTTTGTCAGGACAAACCGCATGAACGGTATAGCCGAGCATTAATAATGCCTGAAAAGGCACCATTACTTCGTAATCCTCCACGTAGTCCCCAACTAACATCAAGATTTTCTTTGTTCCCATGAGTTCCCTCCTGTTAGTAATCTGTGAGATGTTCTACGAGACGGCCGTTGGCGCCGGCCTAATTTGCCAAGAACACAAAGAAGACTCGGCGACGGACTTTTTAAAAATGATTCAACCTCCATTTTTATTTACAGTTCTATATAATTCTCCGTCTATTCAGATGACATCCCAAAAACGTGATATTTTTCTCCGGCCGCAGTTTCGAATTTGATTGAACCTCCAACCCACCAAAATCTAACAATGAAACTCAGTATCCGTCATTCAGCCTAGCATTTGAACTGACCATAAATGTCACCCTGGAGACTCGAACAAGTGAGTGACCGAAGTTTCTGACAGATCTCCTGTTCCCCCATCCAACAGGGTGATTCCATTACTATGCGGCTCTCAACAGTGTAATTGAAACGATATGTTCCAAGACGTCGAAGAAGCGCAAAACAGTCAAAGGCGTGTTCCAGAAATTCAACATGATACTCGAATGATAGATTTGTCAGGGGGCGAGAAAGCCCGGAAAGGACTTCCGCCTCAAATCCCTCTACATCGATTTTACAAAAATCCGGTTCACCATACAGCTCTATCAATGAGTCCAGTGTTGTTACCGGAACCGTTATGGTACGACTCCAATCGTAGCGCAAGAATCTTCCGCTTGATTTCACGGCGGTGATCCATTGCCTGGACATCGAGGAAATAGGCGACCGGATGTCGCTAATCATGAATTCATGCTCTCCCTCTAAGGCTCCAATAGCCGTCGGGACAATAGATACTCGAGGGTTCTGTCCGAACCTTCGATCAAGGGTTTTCAGGCAATCATCTTGAGGTTCCACGGAAATCACCCTGGCCCCAAGCTCCAAATACAATGCGGTCATGTCCCCCACGTTAGCGCCGATATCAAAAACGAGATCACCCTCCTTGATCAAGGCTGAAAAGAATCTCAACGATTGCCCATGAGACAGCAGTCTTTTGATTTTCTTGAAAACTGCTCTGGCTCTCGAATGTTGCCTTAAGATTGCCGTTTTTCGGCGCCCAAACAAGTCAAGTAAATTGTTGAGTTCTATATTCCCCACAAGGCCTCATATAAACTTGCCAACAAGCAGAGAATTGGTTTTATAGAAGCGTGTTTCATGGACCATGATTCTTCTAGGCATAATGCGTCAAACCAGTGCAGATAGAAAAAGTCCTCGGCTTCTGAAACAATACTTTTCCTGTTTCAGCAGCGCATGCTAAATATCATATCCGATGGGAGTTTGATGAGTCAAAACTTCCCGCGCCCATCATGTTTGCGCGTGTAGGTATTTCGTGAAATATTCCACGTTATCTCAACAACTTCGCCGAACAAAAACCATTGAAGCCCTCCAGGCTGAGGCGCAAGACGGTTCCGGCCTCAAAAAAACTCTCGGTGTGGTTGACCTTCTCGGAATAGGAATTGGCGCTATTATCGGAGCAGGCATATTTGTTCTCGCAGGGCAGGCGGCGGCCCAATACGCTGGTCCCGGCATCGTGATTTCTTTTGTTATCGCCGGGATTGTAAGCGCACTGGCTGGATTGTGTTATGCTGAGTTCGCTTCAATGATTCCCGTTTCTGGGAGCGCCTATACGTACGCCTATGCAACTTTGGGCGAGATTTTCGCGTGGTTTATCGGATGGGATCTAATTATAGAATATTCTATAGGGGCGTCGGCCGTTGCTGTGGGCTGGTCCAGTTACGTTGTGAGCTTCCTACATCAGTTCGGCATAATTGCCCCTCCAGAATTTTCGGGTCCTCCCGGAACACAGTTCGTATTTTTATCAAACGAGCTAATACGGAAAATAGGTATTTCCGGGGCTGAGGGCTGGTATCAGGTTGGTTCTTATCTTGAGCGACTTCATCAATCAGGCGTCTCTCTAGACAGCCTGCCACACGCTACTGCCATATTGAACCTCCCAGCCGCCCTAATTGTACTGTTCGTAACGATTATTCTTGTCAAGGGGATTCGCGAGTCCGCGCTATTCAATACAGCCATTGTGGCGGGCAAGCTAGCTGTTATATTGACGGTAATTGTCGTCGGAATCAGGTTCATCCAGACCGATAACTGGGTCCCGTTCATTCCACCGAATTCCGGCCAATACGGGGAGTTTGGGTGGTCTGGAGTACTAAGAAGGAGCAGGGGTTGTCTTCTTCGCTTACGTTGGATTCGACGCCGTCTCAACTGCGGCTCAGGAAGCCAAGAAACCTCAGACTCACATGCCAATAGGTATTTTAGGTTCGTTGGCTGTCTGCGCTGTGTTGTATGTTCTGTTCTCCCTGATTTTGACCGGGGTAGTCAACTATTCAAGGCTCAATGTTGCGAATCCTGTAGCTCTGGCCATTGACGCCACTGGCATTCTCTGGTTGGCGGTGTTGGTAAAACTCGGGGCTATCGCTGGTTTGACATCCGTAATCCTGGTCCTTCTGATGGGACAGCCACGTATCTTTTTTAGCATGGCCCATGATGGCCTCTTGCCAGCATTCTTTTCCAAAGCGCATCCACGTTATGGCACTCCCGCCAACACCACAATCGTAACTGGCTCGGTTGTGGCAATATTGGCTTCCTTGCTCCCGGTACGAATTTTAGGCGAACTGGTTTCGATAGGCACACTAGCCGCTTTCATCGTTGTATGCGCCGGCGTGTTAGTGCTCCGCTATAAAAGGCCCGACATCCCGCGACCTTTCAGAACCCCCTTCTCGCCTTTTGTACCCGCGTTAGGGGTAGCATCATGCACGCTTCTTGCTCTGAGCCTTCCGTGGGAAGCCTAGTTACGCCTTATAGGCTGGCTGGTTCTTGGTTTTGTTATCTATTTTTCTTATGGAATTCATCACAGCCATCAACGGGGGAGTCAAAAACAACCGTCGCCTTAATTACCGGGAAGACAAAGAGCGATGAGAGGAACAACTGCGCAGCGAAGATCGAAATAGCGTCACCGAACGTAGCTTTTGAAAATGGCTAAAAAAATCAGCGTTTTGTTTGCCTCAAAATAGTATTGCGAGACGGGCAAGGACATCAACCTCCTGTTCGCTGTACTATTCCGTCACTGATCAGGATCTCGCAGCGCATTACTACGGTAGGATAGCAAATACCCTCGCAGGAAAACCGGAGCCCTTCTTTGGCTTTGGAAACGCTACCACCACTAAAGCCCCGTATTCGGGAACTTTGTCCAGGTTGGCCAGAAGCTCGATCTGAAATTTGTCTCGTGAAAGAATGTACGCCTCAAGGGAATAGTCTCCTTTGCTAGTGGCGATACCAGGGTCGGTGTCGGTGGTTTCGTGGCCTGACGCAGTAATATTGCGCTCTTCGTAGAGGTAGGTAAGGACATCCTTGCTCCAGCCTGGATAATGGGCAACGCCTTTGTCGTCCTGGTTACGCATCGCTTCTCCGTTTGGCCATTTCTTTGACCAGTCGGTTCTCATGGCCACAAAGGCGTTCTTCGGTATTTGACCGTGTTTCGCTTCCCAGGCCCGGACATCATCCATGGAGATCTGATAGTCCGGATTGGTCGTTACCTTACCGCTCACGTCGATGACGACAAGGGGAAGAAGCATTTCCTTGACGGAGATTTCGTCGAGAAATCTTTTTCCTCTTGCGAAATGCGCCGGCGGGTCCACATGAGTGCCCCATTGGCCAGGTATTTCGTATTTATGAGCGAGGAAACCGCTTCCTTTCGTTCCGATTCCCTTGTCGTAATAGTACGTGGTAACTCTTATTTCATCGTCAAAACCGGGCCACTGTGGGATTCCCGGATGAAATGCATGGGTCAGATCGACGAATTCCTTGGATCGCAACATTTCAACTACAGGCCATAATGTCGCCGGCGATTCGGCTCCCGCAGTTAATGAAATGGCCATGATGAATACTAACGAGACGAAACTGAATTTCTCTTTCATCGTTCTGCGCCTCCATTTGATATCCCATGCTGGCACATCCTCAATTCCCAGGCTAATCTACCTTATGTCTTATGTAGGGTCAAATCGATTAATTACAAGTATTTTTAACATGTTGGAACAAGATGGCGGCGTACTGTCCTCTAATACACTTATGCTTATATGGGTCACCGCCTTGTCTGTGTGGCCGCCTTATTAAGAAAATCATTCGCGTAAAGTTGACTCTATCACCCACTATATGTAGTGTGGGCCATCATAGGATGTCCAATGTCGGATTAGCTATCAGGAAGGGAAAAAGCTATGGCGACAAATCCCGATTTCATTTCTCCTTGTGGTCTTTATTGTGGTGTCTGCGCCATTTATATCGCACACCGCGACAATAACATAAAACTAAAAGGGCGGCTGGTAAACCTCTACAAGGGAGGAACTCCCGACAAGGGCACACTCCCGAATAGCGAATCCCTATCAATAGGAGACATTCAGTGCCGCGGCTGCTTATCTGAGGAACGGTTTATGCACTGTCGCCAATGTGAGATCAGGAACTGCACAAAAGATAAAGGATACACAGGCTGTCATCAATGTAATGAATTTCCGTGTCATTACATTGACAATTTCTCTATGACTGTTGGAAAGAAGGTTATTCTCCGGGCTATCCCGTATCGTCGAGAGGTTGGCGATGAAAAATGGGTTCAAGATGAAGAAGCCCGCTATATCTGTCCAGAATGCGGCAATAAAATCTTCCGGGGCGCAGCGAAATGTAATCAATGCAAAGCGCAGTTGAATCTGGACTGATCCATTCAGAAACTAAGCGCAACATCTTGAGGTCACAATATTGATGTTCAGTCATGCAAAAGACCATGGGACCGAGCATTAAACAAACTGCAATTTCCGCGACCACGGATCCACGTTTGCGCCACATATGGCTCAAAAACGCCAGAATCAGAAAGATAGACCACTAGATTAGACAGGCCATTGGACATAGCGACAGGATGTTGCCGATGAGTGAACGCTACGGACGGATCAGCGACAATGAAACTGAAATCTTAACTGCGGTAAACGCCTAAAAATGAAATCAATTTTAAGCCCGGTGTTAGCTTTTTGTTGGCTTTTTTACGGTAGAGGTCATTGTCAACGTTTCCGGGAGAGCTAACTCATTGTTTTTATTTGGTAGGCGGGAGAGGGCTTGAACCTCCGACCCCTGCCGTGTGAAGGCACAAATTCGATAATTACATAACTGGCTACGCCTTGATTTCCTTGAAGAAATAAAGCACTATTGAACACTATTGGTCACTATTAAGCGCTATGATTACGTAAAAAGCGACGCCAAAATGACGCCACTTTTTAGGACATTTTTATGCTGTTAAAAGGAATCAGGTCGGGCAAGATCTGTTTCAAAAAACCTTCATTGTCTGACATCACCCCCGACTCCCCTAACCGGTCACGAGACCTCCCAGCTAGAATTCTATGCTCCCTTGTTTGATTGAACAATTTGCGGTTTCAAGACCTCTCTTTCATCTGTTGGTTTGGAATTAGATCACCTGTGGGCACCAAGACAGCACCAAGTTCAGATCATCAATAAGTGCCGTGAAGACAGGACCTTATTGGAGCTTCTGCTAGGCCTCGGTATGCAGTGCTTCAATCGGGTTGAGCCGGGAAGCTCTCCACGAAGGAAATATGCCGAAAAGGAGGGCGGTCGCTAACGAAAAAACAAGTGACAATAGGATGTACTTGGGCTCCAAAACTAACGGCATCCTGGAGATCAGTTTCACTCCGGCCGATGCACTCAGCCCGAGAAGGAGGCCCCCAATTCCACCCAGTATGCCGAGAAACAAAGATTCAACAAGGAATTGAACAAATATGTCACTCCGTTTCGCACCTACAGCCCGCCGAATGCCTATCTCGCTTATCCGTTCCTGGATGGAAACAAGCATAACGCCCATGATTCCGACTCCTCCAATAACCAAGGAACTGACCGCGATGCTCAGGACGAGAAGGCTGAATGACCTTGAGACCGAACTCTGCGCCTCGATCACATCGGCTTGATTCTGAATGGTAAAATCATCCGCCTTATCGTCACGCAATCGATGGCGTTCTCTCAGGAGAGACTTTATTTCCATACCTGCGGTGTGGATATTGTCAAGTCCGGCAGCCTCAACGAATACGTGGCTCAAATACGTCACATTCATGAGTTTGGATATGGCGGTCCGCAAAGGCACAAATATTTGGTCGTCTTGATCCTCACCAGAAACAGACCCCTTTGGAGCCGTTACGCCGATGACCTTGAACGTCACCTTTCCAATCATGATGGACCTTCCAGTGGGATCACGCATCCCAAATAGAGACTCGACCACCGTGGGGGCAAGAACTGCAACGTGCGCCATCAAGCTGTTTTCCGTCTCATCAAAAAACGATCCTGATTGGAGCGAGATATTTCGCATTTCCTGTATTGAAGGCACGGTACCCACAATCTTTGTGCTGTAGGTCACGCTATCAGATTTTACCAACAGTTTCTTGGAATGAGCAGGAGCGACAGCACGAACCGATGGACACTCTTCAGCGATTGCGGCCGCATCTTTCAAGGTCAAATTGATTATCATTCCCAACTGCCCGAGCTGTCCCTTGATCACCCTTGACTGCCCTGCGCTCACGATAATCATATTTGGCCCCATGTCTTCGATTGACTTTCGGATTTCTTGCTCGGTTCCTCTTCCAATTCCCACTAGGACAATGAGGGACGCTACACCTATAATGATAGCCAACACGGCAAGGAAAACCCTCAACCGATTTCCTATGAGCGACTTTATGGCTATTCGGAAGCTGCGTAACTGACCGGTTCGCATGAGAACTTACCTCAATGCTGAAATAGGCTGCAAACTGGCAGCTTTTTTTGCAGGCTGAATGCCTGCCAAGAGCCCCACGACAATTGCACTTGCAAACCCGACTACGATGGGCTGCCACATAATGTCAGCAGGCAATTTCATATAACCTGACAACAGCTTGAGACCCATAAGTCCCACAACAATTCCGAGAAATCCACCCGCTGCGGCAACACAGACGGCCTCCAACAGGAACTGGGCGAGGATATCTCTCTTTCTGGCCCCAACGGCCCGCCGAAGACCGATCTCCCCCCTTCTCTCATTCACTGCAATGAACATGATGTTTGCGATTACAATTGCGCTTACCACGAGCGATATACCTGAAACCAGCATGAGGAAAAGGCTGAATGTTGCCGAAAGGCTCGACATCATGTTCATGATCAAGGTGGGAGTCACAATCGTGAAATCATCCTCAAGCCCTTCCCGAAGATTATGCCTTTCCCGTAAGAGTTCCCGAACATCGTTCACGGTCCGAGACATCTTGGACGAATCGTTTAATTCCACCTTTATGGCAAAGAGGTAATCCTGGTGGAATACTCTTTTTTGACCGGTGGAGACGGGTATGACGATTTGATTGTCCAAGTCGTCCCCGCGGGGCGACGTCCCTCTCGATTCAAGGATGCCGACGATCTCAAACGGGTTGTTGTTAATGAGAATCCGCTTGCCGACAGGGTCTTCGTCTTCAAACACGTCCCTTTGGATCGTTCTTCCAACAACGGCCACCCGCGCTCGATAAATGTTGTCTTCCTGTGATAAGAACCTTCCCGCTTCCAGCCCTGTCCCCCACATTGAGGCCCAACTGGAGTTCGCTGCAACGATTGATGCGTAAGTATTCTTGTTACCGTATTTCACAGGAAAATCCGTGCGCACGATTTCGGGACACACGTCCTTCACATTAGCAATTTCTGAAAGTATTGCCCGTGCGTCCTCCAGCTTCAGACTCGTGCATACGGGTTGCGGGACTCCCGGCTTTCTTCCGGCGCCGGCGATGACACTTATCTGCTTCAAACCGAATTTTTCTACCCTCGCCAAGACCTCGTCCCGCGCCCCGATTACCGAAGAGGTGATAACGGTGAGCGTCGCCACACCGATAACCACACCGAGTATCATAAGGATCGTTCTGGTTCTATATGTTGCGATGGCGTTCAGCGCTTGCCGTCCCATCCGCAGCATTCTCATCATGCCGCCTCTCCTGATCGGGTTCCCGTCGGTCTGTCGCTGTAAATACAACCGTCCTTTATCTCGATGATTCGGTGAGCCTGATGCGCAAGCTCCTTGTCGTGGGTAACGATAACCATTGTGGTCCCCGCCTTGTGGAGTTCGCGAAATATCGTCATAACTTCCTGACTCGAGGTGGAGTCCAGATTCCCGGTGGGCTCATCAGCAAGAATGATGGTTGGTGAGTTAATCAGCGCTCTCGCTATGGCAACTCGCTGCTGTTGGCCTCCGGACAATTCTCTTGGGAGGTGATGCACCCGATCGGCCAGGCCGATGGTGGCCAAGACGCGGGTGGCCCTGTCTTTCATGTCACCTTCAAAATCGCTGTAGACGAGCGGAAGAATCACGTTTTCCCAAGCGGTCATTCGCGGTAGGAGATGAAAAGACTGAAATACAAACCCTATCTTCTGATTCCTCATTCTCGACAGCTCATCATCGTCCATGTCATGAACTGGAATGCTGTCCAAGATGTACGAGCCGCTCGTCGGTTTATCAAGACAGCCTAGAATATTCAGCAAAGTACTTTTCCCCATTCCAGACGGAGCCATTATCGAGACAAACTCCCCCTTGCTGATACTCAGGGAGACGCCGCGAAGAATTTGCACCTCCAAGTTCCCTTTCTGAAAGGTCCTAAAAAGGTTTTCCACTTGTATCATGGACTGCCCCTCGCTTTGTACATTTGCTGAGCGGTTCGCCGATAACGACCTGCTCGCCTTCTTTCAGACCATCCAGTATTTCGAGGTAGGCCTGATCTCTTACTCCGACCTTCACGAATCTTTTCTCCAGGAGGCCCTTGTCGGTCACAAGGATGAATTTCCGAGTCCCCTCACGTCTTACGGCCTTATGTGGCACTGAAATAACACCCTGCCGCCGATCGATGGAAATCGATACATTCGCCGTCATGTCCGGCTTCAACTTGCCTTCTCGGTTATCCACACTTATGGATGTGAGGTAGTAGACCACGTTATCCTGAGTGGTGGCTGATGGATAGATGGATGTAACTTTGCCCTGGAACTCCGCAGCTTGGTGGGCTGGCACGGTGAAAGTGGCTTCTTGATCGATCCGCACGTTGCCGATGTCATTTTCATCCACATAGGCGAGCACTTCCAGGTGGTCAAGGTCGATGATTCTGATGAAGGTAGGAGCGTTCAACCCCGTCACCACCGTCTCACCTTGCATGGTGTTGACCGACGCGACGGTGCCCTTGATCGGTGCAAGAACGGTCGCGTAAGAGAGCTGAGACTCCTGGTAATCCAATTCGGCCTGAGATTTGAGAGTTCTCGCCATGGCCATTTCGTGCTGTGCTTCACTCTGGTCCATTTTCTGGGGCGAGATTGCGTCGGTGGAATGTAGCTTTTGGTAACGCTCACGGTCTTTTGCAAGGCGAAATTCCTCTGCCCTAGCTTCGGCAAGAACCGCTTTTTGAAGCTTTACCTTTGCGACCAAGTCTTCCTGTTCAATCCTTGCAATTACCTGTCCCTTATGGACCTTGTCTCCAACGTTGATGGGCAACTCTACAACTTTCCCAGGCATCCTTGCCCCAACTTTCACGTCGGCTCCCACCTTCGCCTTGACGATTCCGGTTGCCTGAATCACCGCAATCACATCCCGCTTCGCCGCCGGTACAGCCTCGTATTCTTTTGGTGGTTGGTCCGAGACCGTTCCACAGCCCAAGAACGCACCCCCAGCCAGAACACCAAGAACAAGGAGTATGAGAACTTCGATCCGGCTGAATCTCGACGGTGTTCTTGTCGCCACTCTTGTAACCGTATTACGCTGGCACGCTCCTGATGTGACGGAGTCCCGATCGCGTCTAATATCTTCTCCCGAGTTGGCTGCAGGCACATTGACTTTCATTGGGAATCTCATCTGTATGTTGTCTACTCCAGGGATAACTCAAGTATCCAGACTCCGAGATAGATTCTCATGAATGCGGAATCGACGGAAAAACGGCAGCATTCATGAAACTGTTGCTACTGAAAGGGATGGAATCCTCGTGCTTCAAATGATTCGTGTATCCATCAGTAAAAGTTCTCCAAGTCCGGAGGGTCAACGTTTTTGCCCTCGGCAATTAGTCTCAATATTTCTTCCCTCTTTTTATCGGGTACTTTCAAGGCTTGCTTCCAAAAGAGGTCAATGCTTGATCCAGAGATTGCGGCTAACATTTCGGCGACAATGAAGGAATTTGGGGCGCATAAGCATCCCTTCCGATGCAGTGGAGCGGTGGGAATAAGGTTTGATTCCTATCCACAGCGCTCCACGTTTACGCGAAACGCCTATTATTTGGGCATCATTTTCGCGTGCGGTTTCGGCCTAACCAGGAAATCCGCCAAGCGATCCACTTGCTCCGGCGTGAGCTTTGCGAACTGCTCTCTTTTCATTTTGAGGCCTTCTGCCATGACTTCCGAAGCAAGCCTTGTTATGTCTTCATCCAATTTCGCAAGCTTGCCGGCTTCTATCTTTCCGGAAATTAACATGACTCTTTTCTCATCGTTCAGTCCCATCAGACCATTTCGAGTCTTTCTGGTCCTGTCTTGAAAATCAGCATAGGCGAGCCGCATCTGTTTCATTTGGTCATCCGTTAACTTGAGTCTTTCAATCAGATCGGGTGGCGCATACAACAGATTCGGGAAATCTCCGTGGGGCGGCGGCCCCGGCGGTGGTCCGGGAAGCCCACCAAAAAATGCCCCTCCATGAGGAGGCGGCCCCGGTGGTGGTCCGGGAAGCCCACCAAAAAATGCCTCTCCATGAGGAGGCGGCCCCGGTGGGCTTTCAAACGCAACAAGACAAGTCGCTGAGGCGATTGTAAAAAGCCCTAGAACCAGCACGAAAACTGTCTTCTTCATTGAATTCTCCTTCTTTTTTTGCAATCGGTTCACTCGGACTGCGAACGCTCGCGGCCAGTAGGCACGCAGACGTTGCTCGTCTGAGGACAAGTCTATATTGTGATTGTGGAAAAAATATGGAGGAACTGTGTTAACTTTGTGGAATGGAGAAAATTGTCATCAGGAACCAGATGTAATGTCGAGACGTTTCTCAGTGGTCTTCGGCCGAAAAGTCGGTAACCTCATCTAGTTTGTAACCAACCCCGTATACCGTGCTTATTATCTCTTGTTCCGGAATCTTTTTAGCCAATTTCTTGCGCAAATTTTTGATGTGTGAATCGATGGTTCGGTCATATCCGTCGAAATCGTATCCTTGGACGAGATCTAGGAGCTCTCCCCGCGTAAACACACGATTCGGCCGCGCCATCAGGGCTCTTAAAAGAGCGAACTCGTTAGGGGTCAGGATCAGAGGATGTTCGCCGACGTATACTTCGCGGGTAGCACAGTCCATAGATATTGGTCCTGCCCTAAGCTGTGGTTCAGTGGGTTGCGGTTGACTGCGCCTTAGTACGCTCTTCACGCGTGCGACTATTTCCCGGGGGCTGAACGGTTTACATACGTAGTCATCCGCTCCCAGCTCAAGACCTATGATCCGGTCAATTTCCTCGACGCGGGCGGTTATCATTATGATAGGTACGTTAGAGAATTTTCTGATTTCTCTGCACACATCCATGCCGTCCATGCCCGGCAACATGATATCCAGAAGAACCAGCAGAGCCCCGTTTTTTCTCACTTCCGCGACCGCTATATCTCCACGCTCCACGGTCGTTGTTGTGAAACCGGCAGAGACAAGATAATCCCGGAGCAAATCGGCAATCTTTGACTCGTCTTCCACGATCAGCACATGTTTTCCCATCATGTCAGCCTCTCATATCAATTCAGGCCCGGACGAGTTCGAATTCAATCGAAACCAGCAATCCTCCCAAGGACGAATGTGCTGCACGAATCGCTCCGCCGTGTCCGCTCACAATTTCCCTACATATTGAAAGGCCGAGCCCGCTGCCTCCTAAAGCCCGACTTCTTGATTTGTCCACACGATAGAGTCTGTCGAAAACGCGGTCAAGAGCCTCAGAGGGGACCCCCGGCGAAGAATCTTCGAAGACCAGCGTTAGTTTTTGGAGCGAGCGATAATGATTGATCCGCAGGACTCCGGGAGAATCAGTGTATCGGACACTATTCTCGATCAGATTTGCGAATAACTGTCGCAAGCGATCTTCGTCGCCCAAAATTACGGAGCCTTCGTCCCCAATCGAACTCGCCTCAAGTTGAATACAGGCTTGGGTGAGTAGCGTTTCAAATGTAGCGATCACGTCTTGAAGTAATACCACCGGCTTCACAGGAAGCTTTTTCTGAACGAGATTCTTGGAATCCGCTACAAAAAGCAGATGAAGGTCGTCCACGAGTTTACCGATTCGGTTTGTCTCGTCATGAAGTGAGCTGAGCCTCTCGGGACTTACTTCTCGTACTCCATCCTGCATTGCTTCTATCTCGCCGCGAAGAATGGCCAAAGGTGTTCGGAGTTCATGAGCTACATCAGCGATCCATTGCTTTCGAACTGTTTCGTTCGTTTCAAGGGCCTGCGCCATAGAGTTGAAAGTGTCTGCCAGTTGGCCCAGCTCATCTCCGGTGCGCACGTCAATTTGAGTGCCAAAATTGAGCGAACCCAGGTCTTTTGTCGCTTGCGTCAATTGTTGGATCGGCGCAACCAAATGCTTAGAAAGGAAATACGAGATCAAGGCTGCCAGAACAAAGACGCAAAGTCCGGCTAAGAAAATTGCCCTGGTCTGTTCCTGCAAAAAGGCCAGCTCCAACGGATGCGACCCATGCTTCAGCGGCATGAGCCCGAGCCAGCCTACGGTTCGCCCGTTCGCATCAATCGGACGAAGCGTATAACTTCGGATGGGTAATCCGGGAGCACCTATAACAAGCTGTTTGTTTTCGTCAAGAAGGGCCAGCCGTGGCTCAATTGATTCTCTGAGAGGAGGAGGGAGAGGAAAAGGGAGAGGCGGGCCGCTTCTCTCATCTCCTTTGCCGCTGAATCCCTGCTTGAAGTCGTTCTCCGGACTCTCGTGTTGAGGCGTGCGCGGATATCCGAATGAAAAGTTTCTCTCCTGATGGCTTTCTGCTTGGCCGGGCAGAAATGGTGGTGGCGGGGGCGCTGGGATTTCGGGTAAATAGTGCCAAATGAATCGGAGCCACAGGCGCGGATTGTCTTGGAAGTGTTCCCAAGTCTGCTTTTCCTGGTACAGAGAGCCGAGAGCGGTCGCCAAATCATCCAGTTGTCCCATCTCCACTTTGGTCACATACTCGGAGAACCTCCAATTTGCTGCAAAATACGTGATTAAGGCCAGAACGACTATCGAGGCTAGAATGGTAACGATGAAGGCCGAGAAGATTTTGTGAAACAAGTTGAACTTCATTCTTCTCCTTCTATGGACTACCCCGAAAGTAGATCACAAAAGCGCCCAAGCGATCAGCGCATCCCCCGCCAATGGAACATCTCAAGCACTTGCTCCTGCCACACTTTTCTCAGCGGTCACTGGCGTTTACCCCATGCTCCAAGTCCTTCTTTTAGCCTTCGAGACACGACTCATTCTCTTTACAGGCCTGCGTTGCCACGTCATCCGCCTGTGCAACAGCGCCATCTATCATTGCTGTTGTGGATTGTACGACAATCTCCAGATGGCCCAATAGGCATCCGCATGATCAACCACGAGGTCCCGAGAAGGCAGACGCTGTCCCTCGTTCAAGGGAATGACCATATTTTATAGTGCCCGAACATACCTCACCACACGCCCTCAGTCAATTGCGCCGTGCTCGGTAGTCCTCCGCCAAGCGCAGGCCTGGACGGATCCATTCGGGATAAGGACACAAATCGCATGGACGCTGTTGCTTCACTGGTTAGACAATCTCGATACCGGCAGCCCTTTAACTGTGGTCACAAAGAATCATGCTCTTTTTACGAAATTAGTATCCGAAAAATTTTTTTCCCCCGAACTGGGCAAGAAAGAATTCGCAATCCTTGCTGAACTTGGCCCCAGTAAACTCACATCACTTAATGAACGTGGCACAAGAGAAATCATCCACCCCCTGTTCCCACTTGTGATGAACTTTGGAACCGCCATCCCCCCTTGACTATATCGTGAATGCACGGCGTCCTGACTTCATCAGTCTGTACTGGCCCTTGCTCAACCAGATGGCGGGCTTCCAGTAGGTTTTCAGTAGGTACTCAACTTTCGCAGTTGAAAAAAGGGTCAAAAGGGTAAGTAAATATCCATGTGCTAATCACGTGGCTTTGTCTTTGCCCCCAAGGGGGGCTAAATGCTTGCCCCCGGAGGAGGCAAGCATAGTTGTTCCTGTCAACGCTCTTACTCTTCCTGGTATTTTACATACTTGCGGATCATGTTCGCATCCAGACCTACTGTATCGACACTGTAGCCTCTCCCCCAAAAATGATTACCCCTCCCAATAGGGTTTCTTCCTCAAATAGGGGAAACCTTTGAAAACTCGAATTGCTGTTCGTCCCTTGAGTTGGGAGGATTGGCTCCCACCAAATAAAATGGCGTCGCGTAGTTGAGTGAGGCTAAAAGCAGGCTCTATCGATTCTTGTAAGTGTGATCGTGCGGACCCGGCAGAACGTACTTCACGGTTTCGTCCTGACAATCCTGGCACTCATGACATCTAACGATTTGATCATCGGCCTTTTGCCTACAAATCATGCAGTTCAGTTAGATGATAATGAAATTCCGCTTTACCGGGGCGCTGTAATATCCCCTGAAGTTGGCTTTCAGGGGTTCACCCATACCAATGGGGTTGGCAAGGATCATGTCAACAGAGGTGGATACATTTTTGCGCATTACGAAGGCGCCACTGCCCAATTTCGATTAAATCTGGCAACAGTAGAGGCTATCGACAAACTGGTCATACCCAATCATTCAACCCAAATCTTAGTTTCTGCATGTTGAGAAAATGATTGTTGAATCTGTGAAAATGGTAGCAACAAAAAGCAAAGGGTCCCGGATGTTCAAAAAACACCATCGAGACCCTTGTACTTTATTGAATTTATTGGTAGGCGGGAGAGGGCTTGAACCTCCGACCCCTGCCGTGTGAAGGCAGTGCTCTCCCACTGAGCTACCCGCCCATATCTTTTGAGCTTACCATTATCATGCGAAACAGTCAAATCCACTCCTAAAAAAAAATTGGATCGGGGGCGACTGGCGCCGAGTGGGGCTGACTACCGATGCCCTCAGGATAACTTGACATGTTTCTCAAGTCTGGAATATATCTAATGGAAGAGGACGCTCCCCCATGCCCGCAAGCATCCT
The DNA here is from genome assembly GCA_041662605.1 of Desulfomonilaceae bacterium. Classification (NCBI taxonomy): domain Bacteria; kingdom Pseudomonadati; phylum Thermodesulfobacteriota; class Desulfomonilia; order Desulfomonilales; family Desulfomonilaceae; species Desulfomonilaceae bacterium. Next base: position 36,931 of record JBAZSD010000010.1, on the reverse strand, counting down.
AAAAGGCAAGAGCATACTGGCCGTAGATGATGAGGAAGATATCCTCGAAATCCTGGCGGAAGAACTTGAAGACTTCAAGGTAGATTACGACACAGCCTCGACCTATGAAGAGGCGCTAAAGAAACTGGTGTCATTTACTTATGACCTGGTGATGCTGGACATCATGGGCGTTCGAGGATTCGACCTGTTACAGGTTGCGGCGGCGAGAAAAATGCCGGTGGTGATGCTGACCGCGCACGCTCTCAATCCCGAGAGCCTCAAGAAATCTATCGAACTTGGCGCAAGGGCTTATCTACCGAAAGACCACATAGTCAAAATGATTCCTTTTCTTGAAGACCTGCTAATGTTAAGCTATCAGTCCACCTGGAAATCGGCGTTATCTAGGCTTGGCGGTGTTTTCGGAGCGCAATTTGGACAGGAATGGCGTAAAACTGAAAAGGAATTCTGGGACAAATTCGAACGAGATCTTGAAATAACCGAGTCAACAATCATCGAATCATGATTGCCGTAGGTTCACAGTCAATAACGTGAGGGGGTTATTGCGTGAGTATTCAAAATATAAAGACAGCGCACTTAGTCCACGACATCAAGAATCCAGTCAATATCATTGAATCTGGAGCAAGATCATTACTTGACAAACCCGACCGTTACGGACAACTCAACCCCAAGCAGGAGAAGGTCATCCGACGAATGCTTAGAAACGCCATGAGGTTGAGACATCTGGCCAACGGCATGCTCGAAGTTGATATGGCGGCTCTGGGTGTGCTCAATGTTGTTGACTGCACTCTGTCCCAAATATTGAGGACCGCTCTGGTAGAGCTGTTTGATCTGATTGACCCGGTTGTCTCCGATGCCTTGGAAGAGGCCACGGCGTTGGAAAAGTTCATCAGTATCCTAAAAGCTAACGACGTCACGTTGGAGGCCAATCCGGTCCACCTTGACCGTAAAATACATATTGATGAGACCAAGATGGCCCTCATTATCACAAATCTTCTGTCAAACGCCTTCAAATACAGAAACAAATGTGTCAACGTCAGGGCGGCCTTGAACAACGACACACTAGAAATAGCAGTGAAAGATGACGGTCCGGGCATACCCGAAACCTATCACCAGCAAATATTCAACAGCTATTTTCAATGTGACAAAATAGAAGGGTTCCCTGTTCGGGGACACGGATTGGGATTGGCCGGCGCCCTTGCTTTAGCAGGAGCCATGGGCGGTTCCCTGAGTATTTGCAAGTGCCCTCACGGCGCAGAATTTGTGGTTCACGTCAAGGTCTGCCCATAGTCCTGAGTCACCAGTAGTTAGCGCTCGCTTTTGAGCTTCATGAGCAGACGCAAGATCTCAATGTATAGCCATACGAGAGTGACCATCAACGCAAATGCGCCATACCACTCCATATACTTCGGAGCGCCGCTTCGTGACAGGCTCTGAATAACGTCAAAATCGAGAACGAGATTAAGGGCGGCGATCCCCACGACTACAACGCTGAACCCAATACCGGCCCAGGAGTTGTCGTTTATAAGAGGCATCTGTATTCCAAAGAAGCCAAGAATTATTGATATCAGGTAGAAGAGAGCGATTCCGCCGGTTGCGGCGACTACTCCCAATCTGAATTTGTCGGTTACTTTTATGACCCCGGATGAGTAAGCCGCAAGCATTACAACGAATACGCCGAATGTTAAACCAACCGCTTGAATTCCTATCCCTGGATATTGGGACTCAGCAATTGAAGATATACCACCGAGGAACAGCCCCTCGAGCGCGGCGTAAAGTGGGGCCGTCACAGGGGCCCACGAATTCTTGAATACCGTCACCATCGCAACGATGAATCCGGCTATCGCTCCGACTGTCATCAGACCCGATACGGCGCTTACATTCTGTTCCGGAGCTGCAAAAAAGGTTTTCCACACATATCCAGCGGTTAACATGGCAATCAACAACAAGATTCCAGTTTTGTTAACAGCCCCCTGCATGGTCATGACGTCGCCGGAGACACCGGCGCCGCCGTACTGGGCGAACCTGCCTTCCGAAAGCGCCGGGTTGCCTGATCGAGGGATACTGATGGCCATTTTTTTCTCCTTAAGACTCTTTTATTTGGTAACTTCTTGGTTTGACACTAGCGTTTATAACACACTGCTTCTTTACTCTATTAGTGGCTTGACACCTATTCCGCAAGATAGATTCATTCTCAAAGAGTAAATTTAATCCAGGCTCAAACAGTTTACCCGACATTAAAGAAGGATTATATTTGTATTGGCCGCGAATTATCCGCGAGTGTAGTGATTTTTTTTGCGAGGGTGAGACAAATGGACACTTTTGAATATGAAATTACACGACATCCCGCTGAGACTTTCAGCCGCATCGTCTATTTTTGCACAGATAAGGCAGATTGCGCCATAAAGGAAATACCTGTCGAGGAACCTTTAGCTCTGGTGGAAATTCTCAATGAGAGAGGCGTCCTAGGCTGGGAACTGGTACAGTTGCTGTTTGGCGACGGAGGAGTAATGGCGTGCTGGAAACGCAAGATACAAGATGTTACAGAGGTCTGATACAATTTAATGTCTCATGGAATCAGAGAATCTGATTAGGAATAACCAGAACTTATATTTTTTCTTCGTCACATCGTTAAAGGAGATCACAAGATGAACACTATACTAAAAGTTAAAGGAATGTCCTGTCAGCATTGCGTGATGGCCGTCAAAAAAGCTTTGGCTTCTGTCGACGGAGTAAAGGACGTGAATGTAAGTCTCGAGAATGCGGAAGTCACTCTAACTCACGATGGGCCTATTGATGTGAAAGAGGCAAACACTCAAATCCAGAAAGCCGGATACGAAGTTGGATAAAGTTACCATCGGCGTAAGGGGAATGACCTGCGCCGCCTGCGTTCGACGCGTAGAAAATGGCCTGCGCTCTGTGGACGGGGTTGAAGAGGCTGCAGTCAACTTTGCCACGGAAAAAGTTACTGTGCAGTTTGACCCTTCAGTAACTGATTATTCCAAATTGACCGCGAAGATTGCTGATCTTGGCTATCAACCGCTCGAAAAAGCCACGGGCGGTATGCGCAAAACGATTATATCCGTTGGCGGCATGACATGCGCGGCCTGTGTTCGCAGAGTTGAGAAAACACTTGAATCCCAGCCCGGCGTAGAACAGGCGGCAGTGAATCTTGCCACATCAAGAGCGCTGTTGTCCCATTCATCGCCTGATTTGGATCTTAGAGCCATAGGAGAGGCTCTTGAGGACGCTGGTTATAAGCTCCTGGGCGCCATAAATGAAGACACGGTTGACCCTGCGGAACAGGCCCGCATTGAAGAGTTGCGGGATCTCAAGATTAAGCTCGTTGTTGGCGCCACACTCTCCGTTCTTGTTCATGTACTCGCTATGGGCCACCTCTTCCCGTTTTTGCGTCATATAGACCCCAGAGCCCTTGACTTCACGCAACTCGTCTTAACCACGCCTGTAATTTTTTGGGTGGGTAACCGCTTTCTGATCGGGGCCTGGAAGGCGACAAAACAAAAGACGTCCGACATGAACACTCTTGTGGCTTTAGGGGCCTTGTCAGCCTACCTGTATTCCTTTGCGGTCACCCTGTTTCCCGGTTTTTTTTCGCAGAGCGGCCACGAAGCGTACGTCTACTTTGACGGCGCAGCCATGATAGTGACTTTGATTTTAGTCGGAAGATTTCTTGAAGCCAGAGCCAAAAGCAAGACATCCTCAGCTATCAAAAAACTCATAGAGTTGAAACCCAGCGTCGCGAGCGTGATTAGAGGAGACGAAATAATTGAGATTCCGGTCGAGCTGTTACGTGTAGATGATATTTTCCAGGTGCGTCCAGGGGAACGAATCCCGACTGACGGTTCGGTTATGTCTGGCTTTTCTTCCGTGAACGAAGCAATGCTCACAGGGGAAAGCATGCCGGTTGAAAAGTCTGAGGGGGCTCTGGTTTACGGCGCCACCATCAATCAAACCGGCGCTTTGATTGTTAAGGCAACCAGAGTTGGAGCTGAAACGGCCCTCGCGCAGATTATACGGTTGGTGGAAGAAGCGCAGGGATCTAAAGCTCCGATCCAGAGAATCGCTGATAGAGTAGCGGCGGTTTTTACACCTGTGGTTCTTGGAATAGCGGTGTTGACTTTTTTGGTGTGGGCTTTTTTGCCGGCTGATCCCTCTTTTTCGCGAGCGATGCTCAATTTTGTGTCTGTGCTGATCATAGCCTGCCCGTGCGCAATGGGACTGGCCACGCCTACAGCCGTAATGGTCGGTACCGGAGCCGCGGCCGAAAAAGGGATATTGATCAAGGGTGGCGAGATTCTTGAGAAAGTCTGCAAGGTCGACACCGTTGTGTTTGACAAGACCGGAACACTGACTGCGGGAAAACCCGAAGTTGTCGATATAGTTCCCCTCAATTCAACCACAATTGATGAACTCCTCTCGGTAGCCGCGTCACTTGAATCCCTCTCGGAACATCCGCTTGGAAAATCAATTTGCGCTAAGGCCTCGGAACTGGGAATAAAGACCTCCCAGGTTGAAAGGTTCAATTCTTTTTCTGGACAAGGAGTGAGCGGCGAAGTTCAAGGCCACCAAGCTCTTGTTGGTAGTCCAAGGCTATTCAAATCTCAAGGGTTTGATATGTCTGAAATTACTGAACATTTGAGGGACCAGGAGAACCGTGGTAGAACAGTCGTCATAGTCGTCCTGAATGGAAAGGCCCTAGGGCTGCTCGGGATATCGGACACTTTGAGACCTTCTGCCGCTCCCGCGATTTCAAAACTCAGACAAAACCACATCAGAGTCGCAATGATAACCGGGGACAACCGGATTGTCGCTAGAGCAACCGGAGAAGCGCTGAATATTGATGATGTGATGGCAGAGGTGCTCCCAGCAGACAAGGCTGGAGAAATCAGGCGATTGCAACAAGAAGGACGGGTGGTAGCAATGGTGGGAGATGGGATCAATGACGCCCCTGCCTTAAGCGCCGCCGACATCGGGATAGCTGTCGGAGCTGGTTCTGATGTCGCTGTTGAAGCTGGATCCATAACGCTTATGACAAGTGATTTGCTCCTGGTTCCGGCTGCGATATCCGTATCGGCGCAAACAATGAGGATTATCAAACAAAACCTGTTCTGGGCTTTTTTCTATAACAGCCTGGGAATACCGGTGGCTGCGGGAGTTCTTTACCCATTTTTTGGCATTCTTCTCACGCCGGTTATGGCGGCTGCCGCTATGGCGTTGAGTTCTGTTTCCGTGGTTTCCAATTCATTGCGATTGCGAAACGCTCTTTCCAGAGTCCAACAATGAGTCTCTTCAATTGTTTGGCGTGAATTATAATTCGAGGGTTGTCCGTCAGGGGTCAAAAATGTCAATTATTCGGTCTTGCATAAGTCGAAAAGGGTTACTGGCCCTTGTTATTATGATCTTCCTTTTAGGTTCAGCAGCGGCCGGGCAAAATCTGACAGGAAACACGAATGAAACAGAAAAGGCAACCATCGCATCGGAGCATCATGAAATTGTAGTTCTAGGTGGCGGGATGGCGGGACTCACTGCAGCTTATTTCCTGAAGGATCGGGACGTTGTTCTGCTTGAAAAGAGCGACCATTTCGGTGGACGAATCAGTTCAGGGAGCTTCGGAGGATTCAGCTATCCTCAAGGTCCTGCTTACATCGGCATACCTCAGGGGCCTATCGAAACCATGATCAACGAGTTAGCTCTTGAGCCGCTCGAAATCCCTGAGCCTTCCGAGGGATTTTACTATGATGGGAAAGTTTATTTTGGCGCGAAAGAAATGGCTGGACTCTTCGCTCAACGGAGTAGCGCTGAAGAATACCATCGATTTGTTTCCACTGTCAGGAAGCTTTCCAAGATGTATGAGGATTCCGATTATTCGGCGTTACCTGAGGAATTGGCTGAATTGGACAGGATCTCAGCCAAAGAATGGTTCGAAAAAGAGAAATTCCCTCCCATATTCATGGAAATTTATGAATCTCAGGCGCTAGGACTTTTCGGCTCCGGCCTGGCCCGAGTTTCGGCCCTGAGTTTTATCCCGGAAATTGGTTTTCAATTCGAATCCCCTGATTTGGAAAACCACGAAAAGGACTCGGAACATGACGAAGAAACTCCCGATGTAGAAAAAGAATCCGGAGCCTTTACATTCGAGAGTGGTTTGACTGAGTTGCCTGAAGCTATAGCCAAAAAACTGGGAGACAAGGCCAGGCTTGATTGCGCCGTTACCAGCATCAAAGAGAAAGACAAGGTTTATGAGATTCAATATGTTGACAAATCGGGCCGGGAGGGAACAATGCAAGCCAACGCCGTCATCGTGGCCGTCCCGGCTCCTGTGGCCCTGGAAATAGCGGCGCCCGTCCTTACAAAAGAACAAAGGAAAATACTCGGAAGCATTCAGTATGCGGGGCTTACCACAGTAACCCTCTTTTCCGACAGCCCCATATTTGACCGATCTTTTAATCTCGGAGTGGGAAACGGGTTCATATTTACGGATCTCTATGACAGTTCCTGGGTTCCACGAGCCTACGACCCCGAGCGCAATAAAAATCAGGAAAGGGCTCTTTGCGCATACGTTCCCGATAGCGCAAACCACGATGGCGCTGATCAACTTAACGACCAGCAGCTAATAGATAAGGTAATTGAAGGGATTGAAAAAATATTTCCCGGCAGTCGATCCAGGATAAAGGGACATGACGTGAAACGAGTCAGGTTAGCATATCCAATCATGCCTCCTGGCGGGTATGAACGTTTGGCAAGACTCAACGATATAAATCAGGGCAAATTTCTTTTGGCCGGCGATTACATGATATATCCAACGCTTGAGGCTTCGGCCGAGTCTGGTTATCTAGCGGCCGCGAGACTTGATTCCCTAAAAGTGAAACCGTCGAATTAATATCCGGCCTCTTTTTCATCAATAGCTTGGCGATGGAAGTTTTCCGGCTGTAGGTTAACGTTTGCTGCCAATCAGTGGATGTATTTTCTTCGGAGCCTGTCAAGTGTTTCCAGATCAGGCTCAAAAGGGTTTTGCGCTAGATTGGGAAGCGGCAATTGATGCTCGTTGCAGAAAGGGGTTCCCGCCAGTTTTTCATTGAAAGCCCTTACCATCAGATATTCAAGATTCGCGGCGTCTAGGATATTGTAAGCCAGTAAGGTCTCCAATGCTCGTAAATTGTGACACTTCCTGTATTCTCGCCACAAAAGGACAGCGAAGTATCCGTTTACGTCAGTAAGGCCTCCCCGGTCCAGCCCCATCATTTTCTCACATCCTTTTAGGCCCCCCTTGTATCCAAGGCTGCTCAACACATATCTCAGATCGATGTGGGCCTGATCCAGGCGGATGCCGAGGCGCTTCTGGATTACCGGTATATCAAAGCATTTCCCGTTGTATGTAACAAGCAACCGATAGTGTTCCACATCGTGTTTAAAATCATCGAGGTTTTGATTTCGAATGTAATACTTGGTGGAGAGTCCATCAAACATAGATATGGTGGTTATACACTCCTTAGCCCCGGCTGCTCCATTGGTTTCAATATCGATGTAAGCCACGGAATCACGAAATTCTGAAAATATTCTCCAGATTTCAGTTGCGCTAAGGCCCGCGGCAAAATACTTTGGATTTCTTAGTTCCAGTTGAAACCGCGATTCTTCAATAGCCGCCTTCAGTATTTCGAAGTTTTTGATTGACGGGTAATCCCCTACAGCATTGGCAGCGTCATCCCATCGCAATATGCCAAGGTCCCAAAGTTTTCTTTCACTTTTTTCTCCGATTCCGTTGATGTGACAAAAAGTGTTCTTCAGCATTTCTCTGAATCGCAATCTGAAGACTTACCGGCGCAGGAAACCTTGCAAGCCAACACCCCCACAAAAAAGCGGAAGAAATAAAATATGGAATCGCTGGGCTGGAGACGAGATTTCCTTAATAGGTCCTGCAATTCGACCTTGTGGAATACTCTTCCTATCCACACTCCAATTGATGAATCAGACAGCAGCCTCTGAAAACCAAGAGGTCCATAAAGATTGGGCACACCTACGAAAACGTTTCCACCCTCTCTTGTAACTCTTGTCATCTCCAATATCGCCCTGTCCTGAGTCGGAAGGTGCTCGAGAGTGCTACTGTTCCATACGAGTCCAATGCACTCGTCCTTGAAAGGCATGTTTTGCAAATCAGCGACAACGACATTCAGACAACCGTCCCTAAGTCTGGCCTGCTTCAATGCCTCGATATCAATATCTACAGCTACGGCCAATCCGACGCGTTCGTCACAGGACAGAATAGAGGTCGCGAACGCTGGGCCGGAACCGGCTTCCAATACTACGCAATGTTCAGCCGGTATGCCTGAAGTAAGCAAATAGTTCACAAGTTTCTGGTTTAGCCCACGCCTTAGAAAATCATAGAAACCGTAGAGAGCGGTACCAGGATCACCCAATTGCCAAGCCTTGTATCCCACTTTTAATCCGCCTTCCTAGCGACAGCAAGAATTGAACTCCCGAATGGCAGATCAAATTTCCTCAACAACAAACGCTCAGCGTTGACCATATTAAAAAGAGCCTCGTTAAGCATTTTTGGCAAAGGCTTGATCTCTGACTTAGGCGCCTTGGAAACCTCTTGTTTCAGCAATGGTTGAGACAAACGGTATGCGGCCACAAGAGGAAAAACACTAGCAAATAGATGAGTCATGCGAATCAATTTTACGGGCCTTTGACGCAACAACTCCTTGACTCGCTCCTTCGAATATCTTCGTGTGGCGCCCACAGCCTTGTGATGCTCCTCAGAAAAAAGCCACTGATAAGCCGGCACAACCAGCAGGAGAAAGCCGCCAGGTCTCAGTACTCGCCACATCTCTGAGTAAGCCTGAAGTTCATCGACAGCTTCGCACTCCAGGACATCAACCGATACGACAGCGTCGAAGCTGCTGTCTTTGAAAGGAATTTGATTGATCGAGGAAACGCACGTCCGACGCAGGTTCCGTTTGGGCCAGAAAGAAGCCGCATGCAGGGAAATATCAAACCCATAGGGTTCACAGGCGCCGGTTTCGCTCAAACTGACAAGGTTCTGACCTGTCCCGCAACCCGCGTCGAGAATCTCGGCGTCAGTCGGAAGCCCCAGGTTTTGGATTATCTCTCGCAAGATTGCGTGGAGTCCCCTAAACCACCAGTAAGATGTCTCAAAATCAAACAGTGTCTTATATTCGTAAGGTTCCAATTGATAAAATCTTCAATCTATCAAACCGGATGATGGTAAATGTCAGGATCAGCCGGATCGAATTTCAATGATTTCAGCATTATGACCTCTGATTCCTCGAGGAACCTGATCACATGCGATTCCAATGGCTTGAACAACACTCCCTGCCCGGCTTTGAGTTCAAATTCTTCCCTTTGTCCGTTGACAATGTGAACAGTCTTTATACCGGCTGAGCCGGTGACCAGGTACAGGAAAAGCGTAGTCTTTTTGTGGTAGTGGTCTCCAAGGGTCGAGCCCGGTTTCATTCTAGCCCAATTCATGGCTTGCCAATCTCCTGAATTGAGAATTTCCCTAAACAGACCTCTCTCATCGTTTCTTTCAAACCCGGGTACTATAATTTCGCTCGCCATCAGTCAATCTTCCTCAATCTAGCGGTAAAGATGCGGGAAACATATTGCATTCCGGTCCTGAAAAACTTCAGTATACTCGGCGCTGACTTGGAAACACCCTTGGCCCTGTCGCGGAACACGTACGGAAGTTCATAAACCGTAAGTCCTTTTTTTCGGCAGGTGTAGATAAACTCCATAAAGTAAGCGCCATATCCTGTAGGAATTATCGAGACCTTGTCAAATACTGATCTTTTTAGAACCACGAATCCGCTGTCATAATCCTTGATGCCAAATCCAAGCACCTTTGTTGCAAGGCCGTTGATGAGCCTACTTGAAGCCACCCGCAGAAGCGCTCGGTCGTCAATGCCTCCGGGGGCGTACCTCGATCCAACCACTATGTCATATTCATCAAGCTTCTTAATCATTTCAGGCAGAAGGGATGGGGGCATACACATGTCGGCGTCCATCCATCCGACAATTTCTCCTCTTGACTCTATTATGCCTCTGTTAAAGGCGGAGGCCAGACCACGCGTTTCCACACGACGAATAAGTTTCACGCGGGGGTCATTGTGCTCCTCAACGAGCTTCCAGGTCATGTCCGAGGAATCATCATCCACCACTATAACTTCAACCGAATCTTTAACGTGTTCGAAAATGCTGGATATCGTGTCGAGAATATTTTCTCTCTCGTTGTACGTCGCCAGGACAATTGAGACCCGAGGATCTCTTTCCACTATTCACCTCCAAAAAAAGAGCGTCGATTTGATCGACGCCTTTGTGATTTAATTTTTACCACAATTCGGTCAGGGTTTACACTCTTTAACTTTTTCCACGACAGTTTGAATCTGCTCTTCTGTCAACGGCAACCCGGAAGGCAAATAAAGCCCCCGATTCCAAAGGTCGACCGACACGGGATAGTTTCCGGTTATATCCGGGAATCGATGATCGGAACCTTTGAATACCGGTTGCAAAGACATCGGACAGAAAAACGCCCTTGTATCTACACCTTTTTCCCGTAACCTGGCCATCAACTGTTCTTTGGACAGTCCGAAGCTGTCGTTTATGACCACGCCGTACATCCAGTAAACATTTTTCGCCCAGGGCTCTTCGACGGGTAATGTCAGATGCGGCCACCCAGACAAAAGTTCATTGTAACGAGCGCCGATCCAACGCTTCTTTTCGACTTTCTGTTCGACCATCTCGGTTTGAGCCAAGCCGATTGCCGCTTGTACATTGGTCAGGCGGTAATTGAACCCCATAACGTTGTGAACGAATCGTGGCTCCTGGAAACCCTGGTTGCAGAGAAGTCTTAGACGCTTGGCAATATCATCATCGTTACAGACGACCATACCGCCTTCACCGGTGGTGAGTATTTTGTTGCCATAGAAGCTGAAACAGGAAACATCACCGATGGCGCCGACTTTTGCGCCATTAACCTCAGCCCCGTGGGCCTCTGCGCAGTCTTCTATGACAAACAGATTTCGTTTCCTGGCTATTTTCATGATAGCGTCCATGTCGCATGGATGGCCGTACATGTGGACTGCCATGATAGCCTTGGTGCGAGGGGTTATCTTTTCCTCAATAAGTCTTGGATCAATACACCAGGTTCTCCTGTCCACATCAACCAATACCGGCCTGGCCCCAGGCAAGATGACCATATTCGCTGATACGATGAGAGTAAAATCGGGTATTATAACCTCATCTCCGTGACCTATTCCAAGGGCCTCCATGGCCAAATGAATCGCTGTTGTGCCGCTGCTGCAGGCGACACCGTGGCGAGCGCCGCAATATTCAGCGAATTTTTCTTCGAACATGTTTATGTATTTTCCGGCCGAGGAAATCCATGTTGTTTCCAGGCAGTCGCTCACGTATTGCCGTTCACGACCGTCAAGCGCTGGTTCGCATACAGGTATCATCTTTCGAGGTTCTCCAAAAAAATATCGTTCCAACGGATCAAAGTAGACCGCAATATTCTTAATGACAGATCACAGCCTAAACTTTTATGCAATAACCTATTAAACACTCAAGGTCAAGAAAATCCTTTAAAATATTAAAAGATTATCTGGCGCCAGAGCGTTTAGAATCATCGACCAGGTAGCCGAAAATATGTTTCATAGTGTGATGAAGTTTTCCAGATATTTCTTATTTTAATTTTAACCAGATGAGTTTGGCTACTCCCGGGCCGGGATTAATCCATTGGTTGGGCATTTCCGAAGTAAGATATATGACGTCACCAGACCTGAGTTTGTACACCGCTTTCTCGACCACCATTTGCAAACGACCTGAAAGCAAGTACCCGACTTCTTCACCTTTATGGATGAAAAAGTGGCATGTCAGTTTTGCTTCAGGAGAAATTTCGATCATGTAAGGTTCGGCCTGACCATCAAAATCAATTGGCGTTAGGAGCTTTGCCTCCACAAGCCCATCCGGCATGTCAGGAAGCTTTATTTCCAGGGCTTCCGAAGACGAGAACACGATTCTCCTAGCCACGTCCACACGATCCTGAAAAAAATAACTGACATCCACTGAAAGGACTTCCGCCATTTTTAATAGCGCTGGTAAGGAAGGATAAATAAGATTGCTTTCCACTTGAGAAATAGTGCTCGGAGTAACTCCGACAAGTTTTGACAATTCTGTCTGGGATAGCCCCCTCTTGGTTCTCACATCTTTCAGTCTGAGCCCCAATTCTATTCGGCCTGAAGTCCTGCGTTCCTCTTCGAACCTTACGTTTAAATCTTTGGTCCAATAGGTGTAAGGTCTATGCAGGTTTTCGAAACTTCGCTCCTCCGCCTTGAGCATGGTCAGAGAGGTGGCTCCGCGCTTAATTGATAACTCTATCGCTACCTGGGCTATCTGGTTGATTTGGGCGCGGAGCTTTGGAGAATGGGCGTTCTTCTCCATTATCCAGTAAGCCACCGTGTTTAACTCATAAAGCCTCGGGCATGAATGCGTGTAGAAACTGAGGATGCTATCTTCTCCACCCCAGACTTCCTGCATCCCAGTGATACTTTCAAAAACGAGCCTCACATCGCCTTCCATAGAGGCGTGAACCCCGTAAAGAGTGTCCATGACCTGCTGAGGATTCCTCGGCTCATCGACACGAATTATACGACAGGGCCAATCCGTCTTGCTGTCATAATAAAACCTCAGAAAAACATCTGACCCCGAACCCTTTCCCCAAGTGAAACAATCAAGTATGGTTAACAGCGGATTTTCAGCCAATGACCCCAATTTTTCCAGAAGATTTCGGGGAGATCTATCGAAGCTAACATAAATTACCGGTTTACCCTGTGATTCGGAGGCCTGAATAAAATTCAGACAAAAAACTGAGGCCAGGCTCCCGGCGTCGTCATGCCAAACGACATTATCTCCTATAAACAACCCCCCAAGGAGGCGGTCCAACTGGCTGACGCCTGAGGCAACACGCTGCTTTTGGCCCAGGGACATACGATCCACCTCAAAAGTGAAATTTGGGTATGCGCTGTTTGAAGCTATTCAAAAGGGGTAGTCATGTCAAGAAAGTAATCCCTCCGGCGAGCGATAACTCAACTTCAAACAGCGTAAGATCGATTATCAATAGAGGGCTGAAAGTTAACTAACGCTCTCAACCGATCAGTTTGTAAGGATCAGCTCTATCTGCCCAATCGCTGCCGGGGTACGATTTGATCAGGGTTTCATAAGCGTCCCTGAGATGAGAAGCCTGTCCGGTGCTCTTATATAGTGATACCCCCATCAAGTAAACACTTTCCGGCGCTGATTTGCTGGAAGAATGTCGCTCTATAACCTCTTTAAAGTTTCGGATAGCCGCCTCAAAATCACCAGTTTCAAAATACGCTTTTCCAATGCCTAGAAGAGATACGGCCTGAAACTCTTCCGGCTTAAGAAATCCAACTGATCTATGATGTTCTTCGCCGTTTTCATCGAGCGTTATTAATGTTGGGGTCCATTTTATCTTGAATTCACCGGCGAGCTTGTCATCTGAAGGTATACGGAGTGGAATTAACCGGGCGTCTACAAAATCTACCGTCTTAGGGTCTGGATACGTAACTGCATCCATCTGTTTGCAGCCAATTCAGGCAGGGTTGAAGAAATCAAGAAGAATCGGCTTCTTTTCTTTCTTGGCTCGGGTGAGAGCTTTCTCCAGATCAGTCTCCCATACAATTTTTCCTGTCATGTTCCTGGCTCCTTTTCAATAGCGTTATTCTTACAAATGATACATCATAGTAAGATTCAGAATAGTCATGACAAGTGGCCCGGTAAACAGAACTTCGCTCATGAAAAGACACTCTTTACCCTCGGAACACTTAAATCGTATATATATGAACGGACTTCATGATGATAAGGAGACGCCGACTTGACCTCAAAGCCATACAAATACGTTCGGGAAGACTTCCCACCATTGCCTCTCAGGCTCAACCATATGGATCTTTACGTCAATTTTCTCGACGCGTATGTCGAGGTGTCCAATATCCTATGGATTTCGGCGCTTCGTGAGCTTGACACAATAGAACTGGACGCTCGTGATCTGGAAATAATCGACATTTCATGGGAAAAGCCGCCTAGTGGGTACCACGACATAAACCCAAAGTTTGAATATCATCGTGACATAAACAAAATTATTGTTATCCCTGACGGGTCTATTAGAGGTGAAGAAACTTTCAAACTTAAAACCGTGACAAGATGCGTTCCTTCAGACAATATTTTGGAGGGAATTTACAGAGACGTCACGCCGGTAGGAGCCCCCCAGCAATTCATATCCCAGTGCCAGCAGTGGGGATTTCAGCGGATCGCGCCAGTTTTCGACGATTGCAGAGCCAAGTGCTCAATGAGGACTACCATTGAGGCTGATTCACGCTATACACACCTTATATCCAATGGAACCATAGATCGGAAAACCAATCCTGACGGGCGCCCAATTCTGAAACCCGGGGAGCCTGCTCGAAAAATCATTACATACCAAAACGACATTCCTATGGCGCCATATCTCTTTATCGTTTGCGCCGGAACATGGGATGAACTGGTCGATCATGTGACGTTCAATTCAGGTAAAAAGGCTCGACTGGAGTATCTGACACCACCAGGCCGAACTCAGGGCGCAACGATTCCGATGCGAATACTCAAGCAATCAGTCCTGTGGGTCGCTCAAACCCAGAACTATGAGTATACGTCGGATGTTTACAGAACCATTTGCATGACAAAGTCAAATTTCGGAGGAATGGAAAATGTGGGAAACACCACTATTGTCACGGACGCCGCTCTCATCGACGAACATACCCTCGACACCTCTTTGCTATATGCGCATGCGGTTATTGTTCACGAATACGAGCATAACCAGTGTGGCAGCGAAACGACTATGGAGACTCCTTTTGACGTGTGGTTGAACGAAGCCTATACGGTGGATGTCGAAAGACGCTTCCTCGAAGACATCTTTGACCCCACTTTTATCCGTTTGAACCAGGTGGATTCTATTAGAAATCCCCTCTTGGGGCCTCTTGCTATCGAAGACACCGGCAAGGCGGGGATAATAGTGAGGGAAGGATTTAACGACCCTGATGAACTTATCGACAGTGTGACTTATGTCAAGGCCGCTGAAGTAATCCGCATGCTCAGGCTGATTTTGGGGAAAGGAACTTTTCAGGAGTCCAAGGAGCTATATTTCACGAGGTACAGGAATTCCAACGCAAATACTGATCAGTTCTTTGAGTGTTTTGAAAAGGTTTCAGGAAGGGACCTGGGCCAATTCAAGAGATGCTGGTTGCACCGTATCGGATATCCCAAGGTAACGGTCAAGAATTGTTATGATTCTGAAAACAAGCGCTATTCGATGATTTTTTCTCAAGAGAAGGATGACGCTGCAAACGAGCCTTTCCACATGCCGGTGCAGGTTGCCCTGGTCGACAATGAAGGACGCTCCATCCCGGGGACGGAGAGAATCTTTGAGTTCCGTAATGACAGATCTGAACTAGCCTTTGAGGACATTAAAAACGAACCGGCCTTTGCGTCTGTAAACAGGGACTATTCTTTTTATGGGGTTTGTCGCGTAATGGACGAAACCCCCGAATCCTTAATATTACAGACCCGACTGGACGATAATCTCTTTAACAGGATAGAAGCGTTTAGAAGGTTTACAGATATACAGAGAGTCAGACTTCTGAATGACCCGAAATCAGAAATTGACACCATCTGGCTGGACATTTTTGGGGAGCTTCTTTCTGACAATAGCATGGCCACTTCCACAAAGGCCTTTTTCCTCAGAATCGATGAACAGCCCATGGACAGAGATTACTCAAGCTGGCACAGGGAATTGATAGAAACCAGGGAAAGACTTATTGGGACTGTCAATAATGCGTTCAGGGGGGAACTCGTAAAACAGTTCGACGCTCTTGACACTTACAGGGAACAATCTTCCCCGAGAGACGGAATTGAAGACAGGATTCTGAAACAGACTCTTCTGGAACAGATAGTCGTGGACGATTCCTCAGAAAGTCATGATGTCATAAGGAACCACTATCGCAGGGCTACGTCAGCGACTGACAGAATGGGGGCGCTACTGGCGGTCAATCGTTCCTCAATGCCTGAGCGACTGGATATCCTCGAACAGGTTTATATGAATTGGCGAGGACATGTGAGCGCATACGCCAATTATCTCAGGATTGTGGCAGCCGGTTGGGGAGACGATGTTTTCCAGATGATAGAAAACGAACGAAACCGGGCGTCATTCGACATTACCAATCCTACCTGGGCAAGGGCTCTATTCCTGACGATGACAGCGAATACAAAAAAGATCTGGACGGACGCAGGCGTGGACTGGGCAGCGGGAACCATCATTGAACTGGCCCCTATCAACACCTATGTGGCTTCCAGGCTCCTGAACGTATTCCAGGATTGCGACAGGATGAGACAAAATCTGAAGCCGCAAGTAGAAAAGGCGCTACTCGATATAATCGACAAGGTTTCTGAAAACATCAGCCCCACAGTAAACAGGCAGGCTCACTCATATTTGCCCCTACATGGTGATTAGCGTTTTGAAGGCCTCTTTCGAATCCGCCTGTTCAAAAGCTCTTCGATAATTGTCAAGGGTGAATGAGCCGGAGATCAGGGAAGAAGGGTCCGCCAAGCCCATATTAAGAATTCTCAAGGCAGGTTTAAACTGGCCGCAGCGTGAACCCACGACCGAGATTTCATTAATAACAAGGATTGACGAATCGAATTGAGCCTTCCCGTGGTAAGTGCTTTTGAGAACTATGGTTCCTCTGGGTTTGACCAGTTCCGTCGCAGTGATCCACCCGGAGGGACTACCCGAGGCTTCTACGACAAAATCAAACTCCCGTTTTTTGTTTTGTGTCTCTTCGACCGACATTACCCTGGCCCCCATACTGTCGAAGAATTTTTTCTTTTCATGATGCTTTGACAGCACGGTCAACTCAGATCCTGTAAGACGCAGAACCAGGAAGGTCAGAGCAGATAACCGGCCATCGCCTATGATCAGAACCCGAGAGGCTGGGGCCAGGTGGATTTGCTCAAGGATCTCAACGGCAGCCGCCAAGGGCTCTACAAATACAGCTTTTTCGTTAGACACCGAATCAGGAACTTCAACCAGATTCGACGTAGGTAACGTTAGATATTCGGCGAAGGCTCCATCACGACCAGCAATGCCAAGCGTCGTCCGATCGGCGCAATGTCTTTCGAGACCCTTCCGGCAGAAATCACATTTCCCGCAGCCGGCGTTAATTTCTCCTACTACTCGCTTTCCAATCATGGATGAATCATCCGATTTCACGATTTCTCCGACAAATTCGTGACCCAGTATCCCGGCGAAATTCATGTACCCCTTCATTATCTCAATGTCGGTTCGACAAATCCCGGCCACCAGGACCCGGACCAGTGACTCGCCGCTTCGGATGTCAGGAGTAGGTCTTTCCGTCAACTCTAGATTCGATCCATTAAAGAACAGGGCTTTCATTGCACGCCTTCTTTATCTGTGAGGGTGGCTTTTGGAAAATTATACGAACATTCCAATTTTTTCCACTTACAGTGTCTATACGATAACAGTCTATTTACAGCTTGTAAAAAAAATTGACATCTCTATCTATAATGTTTGGGATCCACTACCCTCAAGGAATAACCGAAGGTCCTTATTCGGTGGGGTTTTCAACGAGAAGGCGCCAATCGGTTTGGGGTGGCACAGATGTTGCTTTTCGAGGAATTCAACCGTGATCTCACCTCAGAAGATCAGACTGATCACGTTCCCCCGGTGCGTTATCCAAGCCAGACGCATCGTCAAAGTAGGGACGCTCCCTCAGCGTCCCTACACATTTTTTAGACCCCTTAAGAAACTTGTTTTCCAACTTTTTTTTTGTTACAAATACATTACGTCTACAAATTTCCGCAATTCACATATAGCCGTTTACTCTGAGGAGGTCCGCTCTAATGAAAGATAAACGTGTTTTCTTTAACCCTGTACGGATGATGAGCCCCAAACTCGACGCTGAGGCGCTGAAAATCGAAGATCTGCATCAGCACCCGGTTTCGGAAAGCCTTACCATCGAAGAAGGTCTTTTGGTGATGCTGAGCAAGCTTGTGGAAATGACAAGATTGAGCAGGCTTGCGTTTATAAGTGATTGTCCTGAGGAAATATCGGCGTGCGAAAATCTGGCCGGTGATGTTCATCTGCAGGAAAAGATATTGACAAGCAATCTCGCTTGCTCACTAACCGAACCCAAAGATGTATGTCGAGCGATAATGCTTTTTCCAACGCATTTGGAGAGAATTGGCGATTTTCTGGAAAGCGTTCTCAATTGTTGCAAAATTAAAAGCAGGGATAGCGTTCCTTTCAGCGAAAAAGCCCTCTTCGAGATAGACGACTTGCTGAGTTCTGTAATGGAACTGCTCAGGAATCTCCGCGACTCAATAGTGGCGCCGAACAGTTTTCTTCTCAGCCACATCATTTATGAGGCCAAAAGGCTGGATCAATTGGGGCAGGATCTGGAGGTAGCCCATGTTGACAGGCTTCTTGATGGGAGCGCCTCTCCCCGTTCATCTTCATTATATCTTGATATGTTGGAATCTATTCAGTCTTTGCTCAGACATGTACAAACCATGGCGGAACATCTTGTCTCTATCCTGCCAAAGGCAATTTGACCTGGTAAATTAGGTTATTTACACACATATACTGGAGCCGTTTCGGAAAATGATCAGGATTTACCGGAACGGCTAGACCCTACCAAAATCATCTTCAAATCTCTCGATGTCATCTTCACCAAAATAAGCGCCCATCTGTATTTCTACAAATACTGCCAGATCGGGACCAGGGTTAAGAATCCTGTGCTTTACCCCTACTGGTATATCAACAGACTGACCTAGCTCCACTAATATCTCTTGGTCGTCAAGAGTTACCAGACCGCCTCCACTAATCATGACCCAATGTTCGGATCTTTTTCCGTGGCGTTGCAGACTCAGTCTTTTCCCAGGGTAAACCACTATTCGCTTAACCTTGTGATTCTCCAGGTCCGACAGGACTTGATAATATCCCCACGGCCGATGATCCTCTCGATGGTACATCGCCAGGATTTTTTTGTAGACATTCAGATAGTCCTCAGCAATGCTCTCACTACCGTATCGGACAACACCGAGAAACCTGGGATGATCGGGGGCGTCGCTGTTCTCCGTCCAGATGAGATATGTCCGCTCTCCGCAATTATCCAGGAGTGAAAGCGGATCAACGCTTGAGCTGGGGGCAAGGCTCAACAGCACCGGAGTGTCGGTTAGCCCCGAAAAAAAACCAGCGGACATTGATCCATGAATGTGGAGCAGATCGTAATCATTAGCTTTCCGGAACAAATTCGCCAGTTCTCCAACCTCCGCAATGGAGACTAGAGAGCCAGGCTGTGCCGAAGCGGGCCCGATAACAGATGATCCAGTTTGCAAAGCGTATATTTCTACCGAATGTTGTCTTTTTTCAAGCGCGGCGCCGAGCCTCTCAAAAAAAGTCCTTTGAGATTCGGTGTTTCCCGGAGCGTAGTTTTCGTCAACCCTGTATGCAAGAGCTAGTCTCATGGATGGAATGCTCCTTACAGTGATATGGATGGCCGATTTGTTCGAGATTAGTTTCGATGAGTGTTGCTTGGGGAAACCGTGGTCATCCAGTCCATTACCCCATAAAATACGAAAATCATAAGAGCGCTCATCGGGAACAACTATACTAGCACAAGGTTCTACAAAAATCATTAATTGTCGAGATCTTATGCCTGAGATGAGAAAAATGGGCTTTGCGCGCAGTTCACAATAGAGAACTAGTCATAATTCCCTATATATTTACTCGGAATGCTTCAAATATGAAATTTAGTCTCGAATGAAGAGTTTGTTTGACAAAAAGGTTAGTTTTTTAGTATTGCGATACGAAGGGTTGTTCATTATAATGGTTACTCAATCAGATTCACGATATCATTTCAAAGTCAGTTAGCCGAGCGCATGATTGCAAATATTTTGTTCGGGTCAATATCAATTTTATCTAGTTAATTGTTAACCTACCGGACGCCTCGTTTCACATACGCAATGTGTAGCGAATGAAAAGAGGCCCTATAAACTTGTATTAATTGCTACAAATCTTTTTGGTCACTGGGTTTCCTTGGTCTGGTTAGGAACTACGCCCGAAAGAATCGTAAGGTTTATAACGGGCTGGGAAATGTTCTATTTAGGAGGTGTAATCATGTGGCTAGGCATGGGCAGTTTTGAAATGGCCCTGGTCTACGTGCTTTGTATCGCAGCAGGGCTGTGGTGTCTTGTTTACGGTCTTTTCTTCTGGAAGACCGAGGACCGACCGGATGATGTCCGAGGCGCAACCGATTGGGAGAAGGAAGAGAGGGAACTTCACTAAGGATGTTAGAAACATCTTTCGAGCAATCAAAGAGCGCACAAATAGGGAGGTATCATGGCTGAAGGACTTTTGTTGAAGATAGTGTTGACCATTATTTACGTGCTGATCACTCTTTATCTCGGATATAGGGGCTGGAAGGAAACCAAGGTCGCGAAAGATTATTTGCTCGCCGGTAGAGGCATGGGATCATTCGTTATGGCCATGTCCTACGGCGCGACTTTTATCAGCACATCGGCAATCATCGGTTTCGGAGGGGCGGCGGCCCTTTTCGGTTTCTCACTTCTCTGGTTAACTTTTCTAAATATTTTTGTCGGAATTTTCATAGCGTTCGTTGTTTTTGGCACCAGGGTGCGTCGTATGGGACTGGCTCTTGACGCTCACACCTTCCCCGAGCTGATTGGACGACGTTATCGCTCACCGTTCTTGCAGGGATTTGCAGGGCTTATCATTTTTCTTTTCCTGCCTGTTTACGCGGGCGCTGTCTTGATTGGTCTTGCGCGTCTCCTGGAAGTATATTTGGGAGTGAATTATAACGCCGCTTTGATCGGGTGTTCTTTCATCATTGCAATGTACGTGATGACAGGCGGGCTTAAGGCCGTCATGTACACTGACGCGTTCCAGGGAACACTGATGTTCGTCGTTATGGCGATATTCCTGGTTGGGACTTACTGGATGTTGGGAGGGATAATACCTGCCCACACTGCCCTTACCGACCTTGTGTCCCAGTACCCGGAAAGTCTGAAAAAAGCTGGTATGATCGGCTGGACTCAGGGGGCGGTTCCATTCAGCCCGATCTGGCTCACGATTTACACCACCATCGTGCTTGGCGTTGGAATTGGAGTGTTGGCGCAACCCCAGCTATCCGTTCGTTTCATGACCATTAAGTCTGAACAGCAGTTAAAAAAAGCTGTCAGTTTCGGCGGTATCTTCATCCTTTGCATGACTGGTGTGGCCTTTGTAGTTGGGGCCCTGACCAACGTGGTTTTCTGGCAACACCCTGTGCTTGAAAAAGTCGTGGATGGAGTGACCAAGGCTGTCCCCGCGATTTCGGTGGCAGTGGCGGGCGGCAATATAGACAAGATCATTCCAATGTATATTGAAAAGATGTGGCCGTCCTGGTTCAGCACGCTGTTCGTCCTCGGTATGTTCGCCGCGGCAATGTCAACATTGAGCGCCCAGTATCACGCTGGTGGCACATCATTCGGTCGAGACTTTTATGAAAAATATCTTCTCGGCAGAGGCGACACAATGATGGTTACTCGTATCGGCGTCGCCCTAACCATCGTGCTCACCCTGCTGTGGGGACTCGTCCTTCCTGGAAGCATCATCGCCATAGCCACCGCATTTTTCTTCGGGCTCTGTTCATCATCATTCCTGCCTGTTTTGATCCTGGGGCTTTACTGGAGAGGAATGACCAGAACAGGCGCGGTCTGTAGCATGGTTGGCGGTTTTTTGATCAGTTCCTTATACGCCCTGTTCATTCACCAGAAGGAATCTGTCGCTATCGGCCTGACCAAAGCCCTTTTTGGTGTTGATACCATTGTGTCTACATTCCCTCCAATGAGCTGGCCATGGAAAATGCAGTTTGTTGATCAAAACGTCATCGCCATGCCCTTGGCGCTCATTATCGCAGTGCTTGTAAGCCTCATGTCCCCCAAGATGGACAAGGCTTATGTTGACCGCTGTTGGATAAACTTCAAGAAGTAACAGAGTTAATTTCATTGAAAAAGGCGCCTAAATTGAGGCGCCTTTTTTTGTGGCGATAAGTGTGGTGTCACAGAAATGCGTCTCTCTTTGGGAGACGATCCTGTTAAGCTGTTGAATCGGAGAAACTACTTGATCATATCCTGAATTTTATTGATCTCTTCCTGGTCCTTTTTATCAATTCCTTGCAGTTGTTCAGGAGCGCTCGCTTTGGGGGCCTTTTGTTCTACCGCGGGCTTGGTCGCCGGCGGGGTAGATTCGTTTTTATCCTGGCACGCGAAAAGAAGCGGCGAGATTGCGCAAATACCGACAAGTAAAAGCTTCAAGAGTGGGTTCATCGTGAGGTCCCTTCAAGATACTGAATTTGTGTGCGAGCCATTATGGAACCCAACGGCTTATACAGTCAACAATTCTTTGAGTAGAAGCCTTAATTAATTCGGTATAACGAAATCATGAGGCCAGGGGAGTTCACTAAACATTACAGTCAGTCACTTTTCATTCCCCATCTGTAACGGCACGATTGGAACCACGTCGGGCTGCCCAGCACACACAGCTCTCTACATGTTGAAATACCCTCAGTTTTCAAGAGGCAAAGTAGTTTCAATAGAAGATAGGAAGTCTGTAGAGCGTCCCCCAGGGCGTCATGACTACGGAACAAAGGTAGTCCGAGGCGTCGCGCCAGAAAACCCAGGTTGTACGACGTATCTTTATGTGGCATATTTGACTCGCTCTGAAAGAGCTTCGTTCGGCAGAGTCTGGCTAATTGGATCGTATCTACAAAGGCGTTTGTCATAGGATATCCGGCCACCTGTTTACAGGCCCTGAGAATAAATGGTCTGTCAATCTGAAGTTGATGTCCTACCAAAATTGAATTCCCGCAGAACTTCAGGAATTTGTTCAGAACATCCTTGAGGGGTGGGGCGTCAGTGAGGTTTTCCGGGGTTATCCGGTGGATGAAAGTCGCTGTGGAAGCCTTCCCAATTCCCTCCGGCCGGATAATGGAATAGAAGCTTTGATCCGGAATGATACGAAGGTTTTCTACCATGATAGCGCCGATGGAGACTATCTCGTCTCTCCTCGGGTTGAGCCCGGTGAGTTCGGTGTCGAATACGATTAACCTCGATTTTTCAAGCGGGCGGTCACAATCCTTCAATTGATCACTCTGCGATATGGGGTTACATCTCTGCCCTGATCCTTGCCGCGTAATTCTGGGTTCGCTTGATTACGGCAAACGCTTCTTTCAGGGTAATTTTTTCAAGATCCGAAAGTTCGGCGGGATTGATATAATTGTGCGGCTCCGAGCCCTTTTCTATGAGTCTAAGCTGTCCTACGAGACGCAAATGCATCACAAAATTGTACGCCTCCACCAGATCAGAGCATACATCATCACTAATGAGGTTATCCTTTTGAAGCTCGGAAAGTCTGCCAAGTGTGTTAGTTTCGGTCTTTCCGTATTTCAAAGCCATCATTCGGACAAAATCCACTACAGGCGTAAGCCCCTTCAGTTTTAGGTCCAGCCTGTTTTTATGTTCGCCATCACGTTCGACGATGAAGTTCCGAAAAAAAGAAATAGGTGGCTCTATGACCAAACAATCATTTGCCAGATGCTTCAAAAAGGCTTCACTTTTTTGAGCCCGCCTTGTTATATGACTCCTCAGTTTATCCCCAATTTCCAAATCGCCGAATATAGGACGGAAATCGAAGAAAATTTTTGCGTTCAAGGTCTCCAAAGGATCTGTTGTGGCCATCCACTGATCAAAATAACCCACCCATAAAGAGTACGCTTTCCTCCATCTGCTGAATGAAGCCATCATCTCTCCCTTGCAAAGGGGGTATCCGCAGGCGGTTAGATGCTTGATAGCCTCGTTCCCAAATTTGCGGAAATAAAGCTTGGTTTCCTTGATGGTTTCCCAGTCCTCCGCGGGATCCTCGTAAATAATGGCGTTATCCTGATCCGTTTTGAACGTTTGTTCTTTGCGGCCCTCGCTGCCCATAACAATCCAGCAGAAAGGAACCGGGGCCGGACCTAACTCTTCGACCATGAGGGTCAGCAGCCTGTTGATTATCCTGTCGTTTAGAACAGCGATTACACGGGCGACGTTATCGGCTTTTGCCCCCTCTTCAATCAGGCCTCTTATGACCGAGACCGTCTTGCCGGAAAGAGAATACAGAGCTTCAATAGAATTCTGCGAGTCTATTTCCCGCATCAGGAACAGAGGAGAACTTCCCTGAGCCACAAGGATATCGTGGGCAGTGATAACCCCTGTGATTTTTTTGTCCGTTTCTACCGCAAGGTGATGAACGCCACCGGTCAGCATCTCCAGGACAGCGTCAAAACATAGGGCAGTGGCTGGGATAGTCTTTATAGGGCCTGTCATTATCTTTTCGACAGGCTCGTCGTAACTCAGTCTTTTGGCCACTACTTTGGCTGTAAGGTCTTTGTCCGTTATTATCCCTTTAACATCGCCGGATTCATCCTTTACCAACAGCGACCCGATACCAAGTTCCGACATCCGCGCGGCGGCGCTCTGTATAGAGGCTCCGACCAGAACAGATTGGGGCTCTTTGTTGATTATGTCCGCGATTTTGGATGTGAACAAAAAAATGTTTTCTTCTGAGCGTTCAGACAGATTTCTCGATCGTAGTTCAGAATAAGCCGACCCTACAAGTTTTTGGGACAGGCTTTTCAGATAATGCGCAGCAAACCCGGGATTCAGGTTTATAAGGTTCAGGAACGCATGGCGGGGGAAAAGATAGCAAAAGGTGTCCTCTACAGTCTGAACGTTCAGGTTGGCCCTGGAATCACGAATCAGGGACAAGGCCCCAAAAGAAGCGCCCTCACCTCGATAGTCCACAAGAGTCTCAGAACTGTCTGCGCCTTTTAGAAAAACACGAACCCCACCCTTTTGAATCAGGTAAAGGTCCGATACGTCGGTCTTATCCTGTTCCAGAATCAAGGTCCCCTTGGGATAAAAGGCGACTACGGCTGCCTGGGCAAGATCCTCAAGGGAAGATATGGGTAGGTCATTAAATGGGAGCGTCCCCTGCAAAAAGGAGAAGACCACATCTTTTGCGGCTCCGAAGTATCTGTCTTGTGTTGACATGGTGGCCCCTATTTGGGTTTTATTCCAAAGCGCAGATGTCGAAATTTCAACTGATCTTCGGCGGTAACACGGGATCCCACCCTGATCATCATGATGTTTTCAGCCCTCAGGGTGATGTTTGGCTCATTCGTATAAACCTCCCGAAAACCAAACCGGCTGTACAGCTTCTTCATCATGGACCGGTACTGGGCGGCGTTTAGTCCTTTCCCTTCCAGATCCCAATGCCAGGAATAACCACACATATATGATATCTTGTCTTCGAAGAAATCGTCATCCATTGTCATGCCGAGCAGCCTTTCCCCCAATTTAAGCCCTCGGAAGTTTCGGCTCACTTCGATCGCGGCCAGTTCATACATAAGGTCGCCCAATACTACCCATCTGTCATCGTGGGCCGGATAGGAGCCGACGCAGTAACCTATTACAAGATTGGGATCCGCAATTGCGACTGTAACCCTGCCGTCCTTCTGTTTCAGGAAAGTTTCGAAGGATTCCAGCTTTTGAATAATTGATGAGTAATGAGAGAATCGTCCGAGCCCGTCTTCCAGAATCATATTCTCAAAAAAGCCGGGGTGGCAAAGTCCGCACATGGTAATTGCGCCGTAAGCGCTCTCAAAAGTTTCACAGCGGCCGAAAAGATCCGGATTTGCGGCAATGTCTGCTAAGGACGTCAAAAATCGCTCCACTTGCTCTGAAGATCCCTGGACATTATTATCAGGTCTCGGTACACTCCTTTTTTGTCTTTAATATAATCTTTAAGCACCCCTTCATGTCGAAAATCCAATTTCAAGGCGGCTCCAATGGCCGCCTCTTCAACACCCGCTACAAACTCCGCAAAAAGCTTCTCTAATCCAAGATCCATCGCTGTTTTTACGCAGTCGAGAATCATCCAGCTTCCTATCTTCAAGGCGCGAAAATTAGGATGAACCATCACCCTGAGGTGAGCCACATGCCCGAGGCACGGCGCCATTGACATATGAAGCCTAAGATTGGCGATGATCTTGCCGTCTTTTTCCCGGACCGCCACGATAGGAAGAGCCCGCCTATAGTTAAGGTTTAGCAAAAACTCGTGTAATATTTTAGGATCATTTAATTTTTCCCTAAAGAACCATTGCTCCTGGTCCTGGATTTGTCCGAAGAATTCGTTGAGAGCGTTTTCGTCGGCCGGCGTCGCAGGGCGCAAAAGAACCGAATCACCGTCCTGGGTGACTATGGCCTTGGGATAATCCTTTAACATCGGTCAACTCCTGACTTTGGCTGATAATTTTGCGGCGGACACAGGTTAACAAAATAGAGGCCGTCATTCAATTGCGAGAATGAATTGACAGTAGAATAAAAAAGACCCGCGAACTCTTTTCATCAGCTCAGCGGGTCCTGACAGTCATATCAAATGAACTTTTAGTAAATTTTGTTAGTTTTAATGATATTTACCTTTTGGTACCTGGTTACGGTACGGAACTTATCCGTTCAGTATCCGGGAAATTTCCTCTCTGTCTGAATCCATTACGTATGGTATCCCTGAAATGGAGGTGGCTTCTCTCGTGAGAGACACCAGATCATCTCTTTGGACATACGATAATGAAAATTTTCTGGCCCCGGCCATCAACTGCTGCAATCCCTGTTTCAACCTGTCTACATAAGAATACAGCCCTATGGCTCCTGGCGGCAGTCTCTTGAAATCAGCGCCGAAACGTTCCTTTAGCTGGCTGGCTACAGCAAACAACCCGATATATCCTTCTTCCGGCTCTTTTCCTTCAGATTCCATTTTTTCTGCGTTCAATTTGCCGTTGGTTTTCCCGACCATCGCCGCGGTCATCAAGGCCCTGCCAAGGCATATTGCTTTAACGTAAGGAGCGCCAAGAGCCAAAGCCTTAAAAATATGATCTTCCAGAGAAAGTCCGCCGGCTATGGCTATGGGCGGTATGTACTCCCCTTTTGCTTTCAAGGTCTGACACATTTCGTAAGTTAGGCATTCCAGGTAAACAGTTGGGACTCCCCATTCGTTCATCATCCTCCATGGGCTCATCCCGGTTCCACCGCCTGCCCCATCAATTGTAAGCAAATCTATTTTCGCCTTTGAAGCGAATTTGATCGCCCTTGCCAAGTCCGCAGGTCGGTAAGCGCCTGTCTTAAGGGTCACGTACTTAGCCCCGATGTTTCGGAGACGCTCGACCTCTTCGTAGAAACCTTCTTCCGTGACCATCCCCAATCGGGAATGCCTCTCGAATTCTGAAATAGCGCCAGTTTGAAAAGCACGCTG
This sequence comes from Desulfomonilaceae bacterium, assembly GCA_041662605.1. Taxonomy (NCBI): domain Bacteria; kingdom Pseudomonadati; phylum Thermodesulfobacteriota; class Desulfomonilia; order Desulfomonilales; family Desulfomonilaceae; species Desulfomonilaceae bacterium. The sequence goes on along the minus strand of JBAZSD010000010.1, from coordinate 9,414 downwards.
GGCTGAGGATGTGGTTGGGTCGGGCAATACAATGTAGCCGCGTTCCTTGAGTTGTTTGGCCCGCTCCATCGTGCTAAGTTTCACTTCGCCGCCGATATCTTTCGCTCCCTGTCCCCACTTCAATTCAAAAATTTCAACACCGAGCTTCTCGATTACGTATTCAGGCACACCGAGCTTAGTATCCTCGACATTCGCCTGAACAATTACGCCGCCCTTGCCTTCATACCAGGACTTGTATGCGTTAATACGCCTCTCCATCTCGGGGGATCTCACGATCTTTCCATTTTTGAATTCAGCGTCTCGGTCCATCCCGCATATATTTTCACCGGCGACCACAATAATTCCTGAGATTGCCGCGCCTATGGCGATCTCTTCCCAGTTCATCCGCGCTATGTAGGTAGATCCGACAGCGCCGGTGAATACGGGGAAATCCATCTTGATTCCGTTTTCTGCGCCAAGGCTCGTTGAACAATCCACCGCGGGAAATGTAGCGACATCAGAATCCGCTGCCACGCCAAAGGCGCCAACGCAAGTCCCCTGGATGTTAAAATGTGAAAAATCCACAGGGTAGTCTTTGTCCGCGCCCGCTGTAATTTTACCGTAGGGTTGAGGGTAAATCACTTCTCTACCCCTCATAGCTGATCGACCTATCTCACATGGTCCCGGGCAGCCATCCAAACAGGTGACGCAAATGCCTGAATTGGGGGCCGGCTCAACCCTGGTCTTGGTTTTTGTGGCGGAACTCCGATTAGGTTTGCTGTACGACATATGTCTCCTCCAAAAATGTTGAGAGTGGAACGTCTTTCTGTTTTAATCAGAATTAGACGAGCGACTAAAGCCGCCAGAATAAAGAGGCGGGACCAATTAGTTAGTTAGGCTAATTAAATAGTCGCAAGATATTAGCTAGAATAATACGCGGTGTCAAGCAATTTGCGAATCTTTGAATGGGCCTATCTCTCGGAAGACTCACGTTTATTTTTCAATGGGATGAATCCCTACTTCGTTTCTTAGAAAGAGGTGAAGATATGAATGGCAAGCCGGTTAATTATAGCAGAATCATAATGGCCGTACAAATGAACCCTGAAGACGCAAACCCCGTTGGCAATGTCCATGGTGGGGTCATAATGAAGTACGTCGACACTGCGGCCGGAGTTGTGGCGATAAGGCACGGCCGAAAGATCGCTGTGACCGCCTCTATTGATCGTCTGGATTTTCATTTTCCGGTTTACGTCGGTGACCTGTTGATACTCAAGGCGAGCTTAAACATGGTAGGCCGCAGTTCAATGGAGGTTGGAGTTAGGGTAGAAGCTGAAAACCTTCTGACTGGAGAAGTCAGGCACACGGCGTCCGCATATCTGACTTTTGTGGCATTGGATAAAGATGGTAAGACTACGGGAGTTCCCACTCTACTTCTTGAAAATGACGATGATCATCGCAGGAACTGTGAGGCTCTGGAACGGAAGAGGATCAGAATGGAGCAGAAAGAGGTGGAGCGTTGTCGAGCGAAATAATCGTCCCAATGCTGCGACTGGAGGGATTTTGAGATGACGTATGACGGTTTGACACTGACAGGCTATTACCCGGGATCGATTGGACGGGTCGTGGAGACTCACGCTGTTTATTATCATGAACACTGGGGCTTTGATGTCTCCTTTGAGAGTCAGGTGGCGAGAGAACTTGGAGAGTTTATGGGGCGTTTTGATACCGGGAAGGATGGTTTCTGGACAGTTAGAGCCGAGGATCGCTTTCTAGGCGCAATAGCCATAGACGGCGCAAATCTGGATAATGAGGGAGCCAGACTCAGGTGGTTTATCGTGTCGAAGGATTGTCAGGGCAAAGGGATTGGAAAAATCTTGATGGATGCGGCGCTGGATTTTTGCAGAACAGTCGGTCACAACAGAGTCTATCTGTGGACCTTTCGTGGGCTGGACCCAGCGCGAAGGCTATATGAAAATGCGGGCTTCACTCTTGATCAGGAACACGACGTAACTCAATGGGGCGGCCGAATTGTCGAACAGAAGTTCGTGTTGACCATGTAGATTTTCTATAGGGAAACCGGCCTGCTAAAGCCCTGGGCTGTGTATTCGGCAATGACCTCGATTCCTATTCCACCGCGGGGACTCATCTTTCCTAGGACGCTGGCCCACCTGGGAGAACAGGCGGCGACGACATCGTCAAGAATTCGATTGGTAATTTCCTCGTGGAACATTCCAGTGTTGCGATAACTAAACAGATAAAGTTTAAGGGATTTGGACTCTATACACTTCGATTCCGGAACATATGTTATTATGATTCGGGCAAAATCAGGCTGACCGGTAATGGGACAAACACTCGTGAATTCGGGACAGTTGAACTTTATGACGTAGTCACGCCGTGGATATCTGTTCGGAAAGGTCTCCAGGCGGGTTTCATCCGGGCTGGTGGGATATTGTTGTCGACTCGACTTGAGTATGGTTAGATCTAACTCTGCGGGCTCCATCAAATGGTCCTTCAAGAATACCTTGTATTTTTTATTTGCCGGGCATGCGGGTCGTCCGGACTCTCCAAATAATATCAGGCCATCGCATGTTAGGCAAAGAAATTACCCTTGGCGGATACTTGCCCGGGAATTCGATAGTTCATGGGCTGGATCCACGTTCCAAACTCGGAGGTCTGGTTGCTCTACTGGCCATTATATTTTTGTCTCAGGGTTGGCGTAATCTGGCCGCGCCAATATTATTGGCCTTTCTATGCCTAGGGGCTACCGGTTTGGGTTGGCGCGTCTGGGAACGTGGGTTGATGAAATTCAAGTTGATGCTTTTGCTGACCTTCGCCTTGAATTTCCTGCTCAACACTGATGGTCATCCGATACTGGTGTTTGGAATTGTCACCCCATTGAGCTATGAAGGACTTTCGGAATCGATCTTCCTCACTACAAAAATCGCCTTGGTCATAGTGTTTTCATTGGCTTTAAGTTTTACCACTTTACCGTGGGATATAGTAAAGGGGCTGAGGATTGCCATGAGCCCATTAAAGCTTGTGGGGCTTTCCATTAGTGAGACATCCCTCGTATTGTTCCTCGCTTTACGTTTCGTCCCTGTTCTTCAGGAGGAGTGGCGAAGGCTGATCGAGGCTCAGGAATCAAGAGGAATAGTATTTGAGACAGGTTCGGTCGCCACAAAGGCCAAACGCATGATGTCACTTACAGTTCCTTCTTTGATCATGGCCTTTAGAAAGTCAGAGGAATTGACAGTCGCCATGAAATCGCGCGGATTTAAGGCAGGACAAGCCAGAACAGAATTCCAGCCATCGAAGTTTTCGTTCCTGGACGCTTACCTGGGCGTCGCCATTGCGCTGACAGTTTTGGGGTCAATATTAATGTGAGTTTCAGCCGTAATATTTGCCGGATTATTGAGATTTGAATTATGATTATCCCGCGCCGATTCGCGATTACAATAATTAGATATTGACCCGGGTCAACGATTATGTTTAAAGTATCGGATTGTGAACCTTTATCACTCTGATCCGAAAGGAGGGCTCGACATGGGGGTCCGAGGCTATTCATTCTCTTCCGAATCCGTCACGGAAGGTCATCCTGACAAAATCTCAGACAAAATTTCCGACGCTGTCCTCGACGCCATGATAGAGCAGGATCCTCGCTCTCGAGTCGCGTGCGAGACCCTTGTAACCACTGGACTCGCTCTGGTGGCCGGAGAAATCACCACCAAGGCAATAGTGGACATCCCGAGCGTGGTCCGTAAAACAATCGTCTCCATAGGCTATACGGACGCAGAAATGGGATTTGACGGAAATACATGCGCTGTAATGGTCACACTCGACAAACAGTCTCCAGACATTTCCATGGGCGTTACCGCAGGTGAGGGAATGTTCAAGGAGCAGGGAGCAGGCGATCAGGGGCTGATGTTTGGTTTTGCCTGCGATGAAACCCCTGAATTGATGCCAATGGCGATCAGTTACGCTCATAAACTGACATCTAAACTGACGGAAGTCCGAAAGTCCGGGAAACTTGGTTTCCTTCGACCCGACGGAAAGTCCCAGGTCACTGTCCGGTATGAAGGGGATAAGCCGGTCAAGGTTGAAACTGTTGTCATAGCCGCCCAGCACAACCCCGACGTGACTTATGACACAATCAGGGAAGGAATCATCGAAGAAGTAGTCAAGAAGGCGATTCCCGGAGAAATGCTGGCAAGCGACACCCGTTACCTGATAAACGCCACCGGTCGTTTTGTTGTGGGCGGGCCGATGGGCGACTGTGGATTGACTGGTCGTAAAATCATAGTAGACACCTATGGAGGTTACGGCGCTCATGGCGGTGGAGCCTTCTCAGGAAAGGATCCATCCAAAGTGGACAGATCAGCTTCTTACATGGCGAGATATGTCGCAAAGAATATCGTAGCCGCGGGGATAGCCTCAAGATGTCTGGTCCAGGTCGCATACGCCATCGGATATCCAGAGCCGGTTTCTTTGATGGTAAACACATACGGGACGGGAAAAATTGAGGACACAAAGTTGACGGATATCGTCAATGGGACTTTCAGCTTTAAACCCGCAGCAATTATTGATTACCTGAAACTTCTTCGCCCTGTATACGGCAAGACCGCGGCCAACGGTCATTTTGGACGTAATGATCCTGATTTCACCTGGGAGGCCACGGACAAGGCTAAAGAATTGCGGCAATCAACGCAACTGTAATCTTTGATTATTTTGACTGGGTTATGTGAGAAACTAATTCAGACGGTTACATCGTTATAAATTATTATGAGGAGTTGCAATGGATTACGATATTAAAGATATCGGCCTCGCCGAGGCCGGTAAACTAAGGATCGAGTGGGCGGAACGCAGCATGCCGGTCCTTCGGATGATAAAAGAAAGGTTCAGTAAAGAAAAACCATTATCAGGGATAGTATTGGCCGCATGCCTCCACGTTACCACAGAAACGGCCTCTCTGGTCCGGACCCTTGCCGCCGGCGGAGCCAAGGTTTACCTTTGCGCTTCAAATCCTCTCTCAACGCAGGATGATGTTGCGGCAGCTCTCGTTTCGGAAGGTTATAACGTTTTCTCGATCAAGGGTGAAGACACTGACACTTATTACAGACATATAAACGCTTGTCTTGACGTTAAACCGACCATCACGATGGATGACGGCGCTGACCTTGTCAGTAGTATCCATTCCAAGAGACAGGACCTTGTCCCTTCGATTATAGGTGGAACAGAAGAGACTACTACGGGCGTAATTCGGCTTAAAAGCATGGCCGATCGTGGAGTTCTCCTGTTCCCCGTCATCGCTGTAAATGATTCTAATACCAAGCACTTCTTCGATAACAGATATGGCACTGGCCAGAGCACGATTGACGGCATCCTGCGAGCTACTAATCGCCTATTGGCGGGCTCCTGGTTTGTTGTCAGCGGTTACGGCTGGTGCGGTAGAGGTCTCGCTTCAAGGGCCTCGGGTATGGGAGCGAGGGTAATTGTTACCGAAGTTGATCCTTTAAGGGCGTTGGAAGCCGCAATGGACGGATATGTCGTCATGCCCATGGCGGACGCTGCGCCCAAAGGTGACTTCTTCTGTACCGTAACTGGAGACCGAAGCGTCATTCGAAAGGAACATTTTGAATTGATGAAGGATGGCGCCATCGTGGCCAATTCGGGGCACTTCAATGTTGAGATTGATATAGAATCCCTTGAGAAGATGGCTGTTTCCAGAAGAATTATCAGGGACTTTGTAGAAGAATTTACCATGTCCGACGGTAGGCGGATAACTCTTCTCGGAGAAGGCCGACTAATCAATTTGGCGGCGGCCGAGGGTCATCCTTCAAGTGTCATGGATATGAGCTTCGCCAACCAGGCCCTGGCGTCCGAGTACCTTGTTCAACAGGCGTCAAAACTAACCAAGAAAGTTTACAAACTCCCGGATGATATCGACAACGAGATTGCGCGGTTAAAACTTGCGTCCATGGGAGTCAAAATAGACACTTTGACACCTGAGCAGGTGGAATATCTCAATTCCTGGGAAATGGGCACATGAGGCGATTCAACTGCGACTAAACTTCTAATTAGGCACTTTCAACGGGGCGTCAAATTGAATAGCTTGCTCGATTCAGCCAACAAGAGAACCAGGTATTCCGTACTAGTAGTAGATGATGATCCTGAAGTGGGGCAGTTCATGTTGAGTTGCGTCGAACGATTGGGTCATGATGTCGACTGGAGTAGCCATCCGTATGACGCCCTCGAACGAGTGGCCACCAAGAAATATGATCTGGTGGTCACAGATCTGAAGATGCCGGCCATGGACGGCCTCACTCTCCTTAAGCGCATTAAAGCGTTAAATGATGACACGGAAGTCATCGTGATCACCGGTTACGGGTCGGTGGAAAACGCTCTGGATTGCATAAACGGAGGGGCCGTTGACTATTTAATCAAGCCGTTTAGCGTGGAACAAATCCAGGTGGCCTTAATCAAGACGATAAGGCACATTGAACTGAAATCCCTGGCCAAAGAACGGGAACGTTATCTGGAGATGTCCTATGAAGACGCCTTGACCGGTGTTTACAACCGCAGGTTCTTTGATGAGGCGTTGAAACTCGAAATCATAAAGGCTTCAAGACAGCAGGCCCCATTTTGTCTCCTGATGATAGACGTGGATCATTTCAAGGAATTTAATGATTCATTTGGGCATCAGATGGGAGACGAGGCGCTGGTAAAAATTGCCCAGGCATTCAAGTCAGCGTGCAGAGGATATGACATAGTCACTAGATATGGCGGGGAAGAGTTTGCAATAATCTTCCCCGGCGCCGGCAAAGAAATGGCGGAGACTCTGTGTGACAGGCTTATGAATGAAATATCGACCATGGCTCGAGGATTACCCAGAACGGCCGAGTCGGGACCTCTTACTGTATCCATAGGCGTGGCGTGCTTTCCTAATGACGCAAAATCCGCCAGACAATTGATCGAACGCTCGGACATCGCTCTCTATGAAGCTAAACGAACAGGGAGGAAAAAATATAAAATTTACGGTATGTTTTGAACTAAACAACAGATCTCGCCTCCAAAAAATATAATCTATCCGATCTATTTATCTGCACATCTATCTATTTGCATTATAAATATCTTGACAGCCTGTTTCAATGTGATAATCCGACCCTTATGGACTCACGCATTCTAGAGTTCCAGCTCCAACAAGTTGTGTACGCCTTATGTACCGTAGCTGTGGAGCGTCAATAACCTTCTCCGGAGGAACAGGGTCATGAGAATTCTTAGTATAACCGTGGCGTCCTTGGTCACTTTCACTCTTTTTTTTACGGCGCCGGTTATCGCTCAGGACAACGCCGCTGAGATAGCCAGTTTGCAGAGCCAGATCTCCAGATTACAGAACTTAATGAGTCTGGGCGTTGAAGAGTTAGACCGAGTCGGCGGTCAGGGCGCGCAGGGATTTGCGCAACAGATCAGCGGCTATGAGGCTCAACTTGCGAACATCGACGCTCAGATAGTCAAACTTGACGAAGCGATTTCAAACGCGACGGAACAGCAACGCACAGGATTGACACAGTCACTTAACAATCTTCTGAGACAAAAGGCGGGAGCTGAGGCTTTTCTGGTTCAGTTGAGACTCAAGTACGACAGTGCGCTAAGTGATCTGAATCTTGAAAAATCCAAATTTACCGGGAAATATAACGAGAGCATAGACACTCTGAACAAGAAGTTGGACGATTTGATCCAGGTGAATTGTTGTATTGATGGGTCATGTACTCAAAAGTCCCGCTCCGAATGCGTCGCAGCCGGGGGAACTGAAGTAACTGATTGCGCTCAACAGTGCGCCAAAATCAATTGCTGCAAGGGCGGAACCGTCACTCTCACCAGCAGGGAACAGTGTTCCGCATCCGGGGGAAATGAAGTGAATTATCCGTCTTATGAGTGTGAGATATACAAGTGCAAAAACAAGTCTGGGGAATGCGTTGACGCTACCAGAGGCGAATGTGAGAAAAATGGTGGTGTGGTTGGAACCAAGACCGAGTGCCCACAGTGAGAAGCGACCCCGTATTTTGATAATAGAACCAACCGGTGGAGAAATTGGAATGTCTCCACCGATTGGTTCTAAATGTGATTCTAATGCCTGGTAAAATCCCTGCAGTCTCGTTGGAACTCCGCCGCAATCTCTTCTGTCAGAGATGGCTTCACTTCGAGTAAGACCTCCAGAAAAATTTCCGTATTCAAACGATAGTCCGAACCGGTCTTAAGTTCCCTTTCAAAAGCCTTTTGAGTGACTTTCTGGAACAAATATTCTATATCCGCAGGGGTAAATAGCGGCATCAAGGAGACGAGCTTGTCAATATCGACTTCACCTGAGTTCGTTTTGGACAGGTAATGCTCGAATATGGTTCTCTGTCCCTCCATGTCCAACCCACCCACGGGTATGATCAGATCAAACCGGCCCGGCCTCAACAATGCTCCATCAAGTTCGCGGATATAATTTGTCGCGCAAACGAGCAATCGCTTTCCAGGCTGTCTCTTGAATAACGGCACCTGCTTAAGGAATTCATTTGTTATTGATTTGTCGATTCGTGACGCCTGATCGCGGGTTCCCGCAATTTCTTCAAATTCATCAATGAATATCACAGCGTCTTCCATCCGACCGGCCTTTTCCATCAAGTTTTTCAGATTTTTGCCCAGGCGGTCCTGTCCGTCTGACATCAAATCGCTTGGACTCGCCTCGACAAACCACCAGTTAAGAACGCCGGCTATCGCTTTGACGAAATGCGTCTTTCCGGTTCCGGGCGGGCCAAAGAAGATTATGGTCTTTGGCGGTGTAACCCCATGTTTTTCAGCAAGATTCACTTCAGTGAGCGGGAGGATGACCCTCTTCTCTATGATTTGCTTTGGAGGTTGCGATTCTGAAATGGTGTCCCATATCGATCTATCCACCAGTTGAGCGCCCAGCTCTCTCAGGGTACTGACCCGATCTTCATCTATCTGTTTTGCGTATATGACCTCAACGTTTTCGATGTAGTCCAGACAGGCCACTTTTATGCCTGCGTCCCTGCCCAGTTTTTCGGACAGGAACCATTTGTGCTGTAAGATTTTAAGCCAAAGTTCCGACGCTATTTCCTGCTCATACTTCTGTCCACTGTAATTAAATATCTTTGATGCGCACTCGTCCGGCGCTGGAATATTCGCCACTATGTCCATGCTCTCCTCCTGAAACAGTCCGGCGGATATTGTCTTCTCAAATTTATCCGCAGGGGAAAAGGCCTTTTACATGTTACCAAAAGACATGTCAAGGCACTCGAAGTTCCAAAATCCACCACGCGATTTTGGCGGGGAGTGATTCTCGGCTTTTTCACGACCGTTGGAGGGCTAGCCTTGGTTTTTCGTCGGGTCGACAGACCCAAGACTCAACTTTTTAAGGGTCTGTATCCT
>JBAZSD010000009.1 GCA_041662605.1 Desulfomonilaceae bacterium | reverse complement strand
TTACGGCCACCCGAACGTGCTTTCTTCAAAATAAAAACCCCTTTGATTTCTTGGTCGATTCCATCACTGCTCATCGACTTGGGCTGTCAACACCTTCTCTATTGACCGCCTCCTGCTGAACGGTTACTGTAGCCTAAATCAAAACATGGCCAACTATCTGTTAATTAAAGGTTATCTGGATCAAGCTACAGCCGTCGCCATCCTTCGGAAACTCGGGCTGCATTCCCGTAATTGTTCGTAAGTACCTTGTGCCACCACTCTGCCATATTCGAGTTCTATTATCTCGTCACATCTTTGCACAGTAGTCAGACGATGAGCAATTATCAAGATAGTTAAATCTCTGTTCAATCTTTCGATGGATTCCATTACCGCCTGCTCGGTCGCATTGTCAAGCGAGCTGGTAGCTTCGTCGAATACAAGCACTGAGGCCTGTCTGTAAAGCGCCCGTGCGATTCCAATTCTCTGACGCTGTCCGCCGGACAATCTGATGCCACGTTCACCGACGAACTCGTTGTAGCCATTCTTGCGGCTTTCGATGAATTTGGCGATCTGAGCTTGCCTGGCGGCTTCACGAACACGATCCATGTCAATCGCTTTTCGAGGGACGCCCAAGGCAATGTTCTCGGCAATTGTAGTGTCAGCCAGGAAAATGCTTTGAGGAACATGGGCTATGCTCCGCTGCCAGGAGCGACGGCGCTCTCCAGCTATGGCAAGACCGTCCACAAGTATCTGACCTTCGGTCGGTTCCAGTAGTCCCATTAGAAGATCGAGTAAAGTACTCTTGCCGCTTCCAGTAGTGCCTACTAAACCTACCCTGCTTCCTTTAAAGATTGTAATGTTGATGCAATCCAAAACCGACGGACCATTACTCAAGTAGTGGAAATACACCGAATCAAATTGAATGACGTCTTTAAATTCTAGCGGTGTTGGATCGGGCGTAGTAGCTTCAGCAGGCAATGGTTGATCAAGAAATTCCAGCGAATCGGACAGGGATACTTTATTGCCGGCAATGGACGCCCAAGATGTGTAACTTTGCTGAATGGCTGGCATAAGGCGTTGCGCTCCGAGAGCAAGTGCCCCCAACACTGGCAAAGCAGTTGCTACCCCTCCAGCCTGACGACTGAGTCCATAAGCCAACCCAGCGATCAGCGCTATTCCTACTGCCTCCATTGCGAACCGCGGACAAGCCGCGATGAACACATTACTACCATATGCCTTACGGTATGGCAAGTCTGCACGACGATAAGTATCGCAGTAAACGCGTTGAGTCCCGTTTAACAATACATCTCTAATTCCTCCTAGCCCTTCCTGCAAAGCCTTAAAGCGCTGGACGTTTTCACGGGCAATTTGCCAACTGTTGATTTGGAGCTGACGATGTGTGCCCCAACTGATTGAACCGTAACTGATGCCAAAAACTACAAAAGCCACTGAGACCACTAATGGGTCTATTACAACGAGGGTCATCAACAACGCTAATAATAGTAATACTGAGCTAATGAGAGTTAGAACTGACTGCAACGTTAACACAGCGCTCCACGACTTGTTGGCGATCCCATCTATCACCTCGCTGCTGTTACGAGCCATGTGTGTTCGATACGGCTGGTAGAGTGTCCGTCTATAAACCTCAAAACTAAGGTCAGCGCCAATTCCATTTGAAATTTGCGTTCCAGCCCACAACAATAGCAGCTTTGTCCCCCCGGCCAGAAACGCTGCACAGACAAAGATTACCGTGAGAGGCAAAACAAGCTGACTGGCTGACGTAATGCCGAATGACTCGCAAACGCTCTTAACAGACGCATTATTGAACACATTCTCAGGGGCGGTCAGTATCCCAATGAACGGAAGGACAGCCCCGAGGCTGATTACCTCTGAGAAAGCGCTGGCTACCATTAAAACCAACAACAGTCCGAGTTGCCGCTGGCGACGTTTTGACAGGTGACGCCACAACCGGAGCAGCAGGTTGCGGAGGGTAGGTTGGGGATCGGTGGTGGTATCGGTGGTCATGGAAACGGTTTAAGAGGGTAGACACGCGGGTCTACCCCTACAAAATCCTAAAAATTGAATAAAAATGGTGGCATGGCGCCGTAGGGGTTCAAGATTTTGAACCCCTACGGTATTATGTGTAACCCTTACAGGGTTAAATGGATGTTCTCTCAAGACAGGTCGTGTTTTTCCAGGGGAAGGGAAAGATCTTGTCGCAAGGCTCGCTCGAGATGACAATCATGCACATATTCATTTGGATTTAGATACGGTCGATGAATCCCCGAGATCCAGGAACGCCTCAAACGGAATGCCACTGAAAAGGTTGACAATTTCAGGACCTAGGCCGCTTTCTCGACTAATAATCTCCGGGACCTTTTTCCGGAATTCCATGACTCGTTGAATTTCTTCAGTGCTCAGTCCCATCTGATCCAGACGATACTCAAGGATTTCCAGTGGACTCGGCGGATCGATGTGATGATGTTTTTTCTCGTAAACCCAAGCAAGGTCAATAAGCACTTCCAATTCATCACCGGCGCTTGTTCCCGGATCACTGCCCCAAAGTTCATCTATTCGAGCCATAACGGTGTCATAGTCGGCCTCTGTTCTGATGGGCGCTATAGTCATGGAATTCGCCTCACTAACTGGAAGTTCTATACTATGGTAGCGTCAATTCGGTCATAATCCTTATGATATCCGACCCATCGGATAATTACAACCTGCTGCAAGTAGTCGACAACTGAAACTATTCTGTAGTCATTTCCACCTACATTAAATACGACGCGATTCCCGGCAAGAAAGTCTGCTGTCCGATTACAATTTCGGATATCTGATGGGGATTGCCACGTTGCGTCTTCTGTTTCGCTCAACCAGGTTCTTAAGAGTTTCCTGGCTTTGGCGTCTCCAAAACTACAGAATGCTATAATCTTCTTACGCATTAGAACTTTCACAATGTCCAAGTCCGGTTAGACATGCTAATCTGACGAATACATTTGCGTGAAACTGTCGGACACGTCTCGAACCACGTATCATTTAGATCCTGCCCGTGGCGCCGTATGGGTTCAAGATTTTGAACCCCTATCGGTATTATGACGCCGCCCGGAACTGAGATATTTGTAATTCATACAGGGCCAGGATGTAATCACCGGTCATCTCCAATTTGGAGCGAGATGGCCATAGTCTTAGCCACACCGAGTTTATGACATAAAGGTTTACGGCTGTACGCCCGGCCCCTATTAATCAGTGTCAATGGCCTTGCCGAGTTTGACAATGAAGTCGATAAATTTGTGGAGATCGTCCTGCACTGAGGAAACACAATCATTAGCTCTTCCTGTCAACTCAATGACACGATCAGCCCGCAGATTGAAGGTATAAATGTTACGGACAACATGGCGGAAACCCCGAAACTCATCAAGAACCAGCCTAGTGTGTCTACTAATGACAGGTGGACGCACTCCGGGGATCTCAGCGGACATTTGTAGTAGGAGGTCGCGATGCCAATCAGGTCCGGCAGGAACGCCGGCGTCTATAGTCCTTGAAATATCCTCAAATATTTTTTCTATCGCCGAATAAAACGCATGCAAATTTAGCGCAACCCCGTCCAGATAACCATCGTCCAAACTCGATCTGTACTTGTCAGCCAGAGTTTCGGCCCGGTCCACAATCGTTTCCAGGTCCACCAAAGACTGCTCAATGCGCCCAACTAATGTCAAAAAAACAAATGTCAAGTTTCAACGCCCTTCTTTAGTATCTCCTGCTGCAGTGCCTCAGGCGCCTCTTCAAACATAATCAGGTCGATCGATATCTGTGGATCAAGCGCCTGTAGTTGACCAACCGCCCTTAAATAAACGCTGGGATATAATCCCCATACGGCCAAATCCACATCGGACCCAGGATGAAATAGTTCAGCTTGCGCTACCGATCCAAACACAACTATTTTGCTGACGCCATAATTGTTGCGTAGAAATTCCGCCGCTGTGCGAGCCAGCGACCAAGCCTTGTCGTGGCTGCGCTTCAACGCTTTCCAGCGTTCATGTTCCCGCTGTTTTGATCGAACAATATACGAGGAGATTTCTATTTGCATGTCGGGCGCCGTATGGGTTCAAGATTTTGAACCCCTTGATTGTCCAAAGGATGTGGCAGGAACGTCAGTGTTTGTACACGTCACCCCTGGGTCTGATGCTATATACTCTGACTTCCATCAGGTCTTCATGGACCTCATAAATCAGGCGTAGGCCCCCTATTTGATATCTGAAACAGCCAACTAGACCCTTTAGTTTCTTGATCCCAGGCCCAAAATTCGGAGTGATCTCAAGGTCCGATAGACAACGATCAATTCCAAGCTTTAACTTTCCCGTAGTCTTGTTATAAGCTTTGTAAGCAGTTTTGGTCAACAGTACTTTATAGGCCATCGGGGTGAGGTTTTTCCCATGTCACATATTCGCCATTGGCAAATTCCTGAAGACCTTTAAAGATGGCTTGTAAATCCTGGCTCGTAGGTTCTTCTTCCTGAACGTCACTAATGAATTCTATATATTCGCGAACCGCTAATACATTTTCGTCATCCAGCGTTAGAATTGTCTTGATTAGATCTTGTCTTATATTCTCGTTCATGGAAAACCTCGTTCCGGAGCGGGAATGTTCGGGAGTCAGGGCAGAACCGCGGGCTACCCCCTTGTAATCTAAAAATTAAATAAAGCTCCGCCCCATGCAATACAACATAATATGCTGATATAATTAATTAATCAAGATATTTGATCTGTTGGATCGAAAAAAATACTAAGCTATACTAGCAATCCACATTTCTCGAAATATGAAGCATACTGAGAAACAAAAGCCTGTCTATTTTAACCTTTGTCTTCAAGTTGTCATAGACCGACTGCGGATTATCCATGTCTGTAATCAAAACTGCGTCGTAAGAAGTCAAATCTCTGTCGGCGCCAATTTTCTCGACCGATATGCCTATCCCATGAGCCACAAGCGTGGCTATATCGGCCAAGTCTCCGTCACCGACTATAGCAATTTTTGTCCAGTCCATTTCCCGGCACAACTCAAAAATGGCTTCACATTGTGTTTTCGCATCCCTGAACAGGGTGAAAGACTTTGAAAGATAGCCGCCGACAATCCTGCTTTTCTCAACAAATCCTTCTGGGGTAAGGAAATAGACCAACCGTTTGGCTGAGACGTTACCCGCTTTAATCCAACCTTTAACAATGCACCGCTTGAGATAAGCGTTCAGAAGTCCTAGAGCGATCCCGAGTTCGGACGCGAGCGCCCGCTGCGAGATAGTCGGATTGCTTTCGATCTTGCTCATCAACTGGAGCAGCTTTTCCTGTTCAGCCTGATTTTTTGTTTCCTGAAACGCCGGCATGTTAATATATTAGGGAACTACTCTCACTTCTATAAAGTGTTCACACCATGAACATACTCTATTGCAAGATAATAGGTCAAGCAATTTCACTTACGCTTAATGATCTGGCCCACTAAACCGCAGTAGAACGCAAATAGAATTGCGGCAAATAGAATGGCGTTGTATACAAACAAGCTTACAATAGGAGACCAAAACACGAAGGAATATATACCAGCGAGAATCCCTAATGTGGCGATATTTCCAGCTTTCACCGACCGATAGGCCAGGTTCGCAATCGCTCCGGTCGTCACTGTAAGTAAGATTGCCCCGGGAAAAGTGAAATCCTGGATCAAACCGCGGAAAGCGCTGTAGAGATTTGAGGTCAACGAACCTATTTCAAAAAATTGTTTATATATGCCGAGTTCCCGAGTCCCCAGTCCCATAAAATCAAATACGCCTGAAAACGTCCATTTGCCGTAATCAGGGCTCAATCCAAGAATGTGCGCCTTGTCACACCAGAAAACAAAAGGAGGCAAACCGAACGTGACATAGTTGACGATATTCAAGGCTACCGCATCCCAAAGACTCTTGTTCGGGTATCTTAAATAAAATGTGAACAGGGTGATACCCGAAATTAATATTGCCAAACAGCCTATCAGAATCCACCCGGACATTCCGAGTTTCATCGACCTGTCCCTTGACTGTAAAAGCAGAGCTGCTCCATAGGCGCTTATCCACATGAGTAACGGCTGTAGAAGGGTAGATTTTGCAGTCGTAATCAGAGAATAAACCAGGGCCACGATTAAAGGCGCCAGACCAATGATTTTCGAGCCGGGAATTCGACGGGAGAACAGTAGTCCGCCAAAGAGAGCGCTAGAGTAAAACGCCGTGTTAATGAGGCTGAAATACTGTGGCCTCTTAACGTCCAGATGTCTGAATTTTGTTTCGGCCATGGCTATCTGGTGAATAACATCCAACGGGTTCGATCCGGACATGCTTCCAATATGGTCTCTTATGATTATGAGGACAGCGCAAAACCCGACCAGGGAAAGAGAGACGGTGATAAAACGCAGCAGGGGGAGTTCGAATTCAGTTGTCTGATGGAGACGTGAGACGTGGTTTCGGGAACCGAATTTTTCTAATACTGATCCAAGACCGAAACAAAAAATGAACAGGCACACGATCCACAACCCAGCGGTTGAAACGAGATAGTCAGGCATGAACGCCACATTTAGGAACATTATAGCAGACCACAGGATTCCAAAAACAGTAGCAGGAGCGACCCAGGTTTTAAGTTTCAGCCCCAGGAGCACAGTTATGGAGATTATCAACATTACAGGCCACCACAAGGCTAAAAATGGGGGAAAAACCAACTAAGCCCTCCATTGACGGGCATCAAATCAATCATGCTGACTTGACACTGCCGGTTCGTTTTTTAATTTTGAGATCGTAAGCAGGGCGTAGGCTCCGACACTCAATAGAACCAATGCCCCAAAAACCAGAGCGCCGCTCATTCCAGTAATAAAAACTGAAATGACGGAACCGAAAACCACTGCTGCGACAAAAGCGACCAGCCAGTAAGCGGTGGATATTCCCAGGCTAACAACTCCGAATCCAGCTATGCGGTAGATTACCAGAAGGTAACAGGCATAGTAAACTGTGGCCACGCCGGATTGTATTATTACGGCTATCAAGACGCTCTTAAAGATGAAAATTCCTATCGTGAGCCCTGTCAGCGCGACTAATGTGAAAATTGACTCTATGACAAAATGCAGCCTCTGTCGGCTCAGAATATCAAAAGAACGGTCGAGCCACGATCCTAAAAGGAATGGTATGGCTGGAACTGACAGAATGGCAGCGTAGACACCCGCCGATTCCCAACTCTTTCCAAAAACCAGGCCGAACAGCGTGGTGTGGTGCAACAGGAGCACAACCCAACAGGGAACAACACACAGCCCCATAAATCTTATCGCAAGGTTGACCCTGTCCTCGAGGTCTTTCAGGTTGGACCCAGCCGCCTTCTGAAAGAAAATCGGCCGGATTGCGCCGGCGACAAGTGACACAGGTAGGGCCAGCGCCCTGGATGACAGCGAATAATATCCAACTTCAGACGATCGGCCATACCCGCCAATCATGAAATACGCCGCCCTTTCCCGCAAAGTTTGAACAATCGTATACGGTGTCAGGTAGAGAGAAAGGTTTTTGTACTTTACGAGGCACTGGAGAATTTCTCTTGTATGCACGTTCTTGAAAACAGATACATCCTGATTTTGGAAAATACAGACCGTAAGGATTATCCCAGCCATCGAGTAACCAATGACTATTCCACCTATGAGGCCTGACGCGGAGTTAATTCCGCCAAGGGCCAACATTATCTGACTTACGTAGACTATTAATCTCGTCAATACATCCGATATTGCGAATTTCCTGAATTCCTCCTTCCTCGTGAGCCAGGATACGATGATTTGATTCAAGGCTGTAATGAGTACAAGAATTGGAAGAAAAAATATAAGTCTACGGGTTTCCTCCAGCATATTCGAGGGAAGGAACTTCTGAGCGATCAAGGGGGCGAGTGTCAAGCACAGCGTGGCGTTAAAGACGGATGCCAGCAAACAAGCTCCAACAGCGTTCACCGCCTCACGATCCGACCGGGCCAAAACTATTGCGGTTTCATATCTCAGGGCGGAAACTGAAATAAAGAAAGCGGCTACGCTCCAATAAAGAGCATAACCTCCAAAAGCGTCCGGGGTATACAATCTGGTGATGATGGGGGTGAGAGCGACGGTTACAACCTGGACCGTCGCGGCTCCAATCCCTACAGTGGCGATCTTTCGAACCGATCCTATCAATTTATTCCCTTATCCGGCAATTTCGGGGTAACTATGTAGCCAGACGTTTCGCCGGGAATTCGCCTGCGTCCAGAAATGGCTAACAAATCCTTCGCCGCCTCGAATACCTTGTAAGGCCACAGCATATTCAAACATTTCAAATCGTAGGGGCATTCTTTAGAGCGCTTTTTGTGGCAGGGACCGCATGGCACGGCCATCCTCACAGCCATCGCTCTTTCGCTGAAACTTCCAAATTCTTGCGGCGCCACTTGCCCTGGCCATATTACAAGCGTTGGAATACCGCTGGATGCGGCATAGTTGATGTTCTCGTTCAAGCCACCTATTACGAGATCACAATCCCACACGCTTGAACTGGACGCTCTTAAATCATCGTTTATAATTACTGAAGCCCCAATTCGAGTTGACAACAACCAGATAAGTCGTGCGAAATGTTCTTTCGGCCACAATCGCATCTCGCCGCAGGATGTTGAATCAATCACAATCACGAGCGGTAGTGTTGATCGTACGGCAATTTGCGCAGCCGGATGTTTTCCCTGGCCGTAATGCGCTCCGAAGTCTAGCGTGTCTGTTCCAGACCAGAGCGGCTCAACAATGACCGGCCTGTCACCTATACCGAAATCCGGCGCTTCAAGTGTCAGGTTAGGGTTGTAATAGGGGTCGCCACCTTCGACAATATCTCTCCATTTATCACGAAACAACTCAATGTTTCGGGCCATTTTCACCATCTTAAATGATGATCTTGTCGAGGCGTCCTTGTGAATCAATTCGGCATGCGGCGTGTAAACGACTCGCAATCCAGCGGCGCCTGCCTTGAGGGAAAAATCCGAGTCGTTGTATTCCACATCGAATCGCTCATCCAGGCCTCCCAACTCGATAAACACATCCTTCCTGATCATTGCTGCGGCGAAGGTCACGAACGAACAATTGCGAACAACCGAACCAAGCCCATTGTAAGACTCAAGGTCATCTCGCAGGTGTTGAAAAGCGTGCCGAGTCTGGCTCTGTCCATCAACAATAAGGCCTCCAGCGTGCTGCACACAGCCCCACGGATACAAGAGCTTGGCTCCCACAACGCCGACTTCCTCCAGTTGAGCATACTCGATCATTGATTCAATCCAGTCGGGCGAAATTATCTCGATGTCGTCATTGAGCAACATTAAATAATCGCCACGAGCTTCGGCCGCTCCTCGGTTCATTATAACCGAATAGTTGAAGCGGTCGCCGTATTCCACCACTCTTAATTTCCCGGATACCGGTACAGTCTCCTTGATACCCTGCCTAGTCATTTTTCCGTGACTATTGTCCATTATGATTATTTCATAATTGGAATAGGATGTCCGATGTATGATGGTCCGAAAACACGGGAACAAATTCTCATCTGGGTCTGAACAAGCCGTAGGTATTATGATGGAAACTAACGGCAGACCTTTTATTCTTCGTTTAACCCTGTAAGTTCCAGGGATTTCAAGAGGCGTCACTTCTCCAGGTTGTTTCAGGCTTGTTAGGGCGTTTCTTAAAACTTCCTGTTCGAAGTCGCCGTTGTCATAGGCCGGAGCTTGCCTGCGCAACAGTGGGATGGCCAGTCGGGTTACGTTTGATTTGATCTCTGAAACCTTCAGCAGAACATCGTATATCCCTCCTTGGTTGGGAAGCTTGCTTAGACCTCCAATTGAATCAAACAAAGCCCTTTTCAGGAGAAAGAAATCACCAATATAGTTGGTTTCCAGTAGCAGATCAGGAGACCAGGCAGGTTTAAAAACGAACGCGCCTTGCCCATCAATACTGGTCCGATATTCGTCAGGATAGATGAGATCGCATGCCGAATTAAGATTCAACTCTTTAACCAACTCAAATAAGGCGTCAGGCGCTAAGGTGTCGCCGCTTTTCAGGAAAGCTAAAAAGGCGCCTGAAACCCAACAGGTCGATTCGAGCAAACGCTGTTCCCTGAAAAACATAGTTTTGTCACCGAGTGTTTTCAACAAAGCTGAGTTTGGGGCCAATTCAAGCATGGGACCTTGTCCTGCAGCGATTACCAGGTCCCAGTAAGAGTAGGCTTGGGCTGAAATTGATCTGAGGCTTTTGTCTAACCTTTCGTTATCCGGCTCGCCAAAGATGACTATGGTTACCTGAGGCTTAATATTAAATGATTCAACGTTTCGTTTCATCCAGTCGATTTTGGCCGGAGTCACATCATAGAGCTTAAGCATCCTGTTCGTTAATAATCTGTTACGTGTTTCTTCCAGATAGTTCTCAGGAGAAACATCCTTCAATAAAGGGTGCGGAATCAACCCTAACTTGAAGCCGCCAAGAATGAAATGCGACAGAGGATTGATTCCTGCCCCAGCAACCGTTGGGTTCTCTTTGACGTAGTAAGATGTATCGAAAAGCGGGTGAGGGTTGTATCCCTGGTGGGCGCCCAAGATCATGTAGTGGAAAAGAGGGTTTATGCCTACCGAGACAACGCCGGGATGCGTAGACATGTAGAATGATGTGTCAAACCATGGATTGGGATTTCTGCCTTGCGCCGCTCCTTCCTTCAAATAGTGAATGATGGGATCAATGCCTGACTCTGCGACGTCAGGGTTTGACATCAGGTAATACTGTCTGTCAAACAGTGGCGATCTTTTGAGGGAAAAATAGCTCAGTTTTAACAACAGCCATGAAGTCAATCTCGGAGGAGCGTAACGATAGAGCTTTTCTAGTGAGGAAATAATTATTTTTGACAGCTTTGCCCTCATCATGCCGATTGTGGTTTACACTCAAGCTGTTATTAGTCGTAATTTTTATATACCAAAAGACGGGTTCTCCATAGTCTTTTCGACTCAAAGAGAATGTGAAGAGACAAGATCTACAAACACTCCAGCTTCGAAAGAGCTTACCTCATCGAAAGGGAAAATGTAGCTGCTCCTGGTCCTGTTTGAAGTTGTCTGACGACGCTAGAATCCCCGCAGCGACCAACCCCAGCAATATATGAAAAAACCAGCTTAATTGAGGTTCAAACAGGTCATCCACAACAATAAATCGCAAACATTCGGCTAATAGCGGTAACAAAATCGCTGCAGGATGAAAAGCGAGGTTTGAGTCGGGTCTTCGACTCATCTGAATCAACTTTATCAGGAGATACATTATACTGCCGAAGTACAGTATGACAAACGGGACTCCGAGGTCTGCGAGGAAGGTCAAATAAAGATCCTCCGAAGTCCTTTGGTTCCGGACCCATTCGGAGAATTGTTCCGCAGATACGAACGGGTAGTGAAGCGTGTAGTCTTTGGCCAATAAATCTCTAGGGGCCCACAGTCCATTTCCCAACCACGGATGTTTAGACGCTATGTCTATTGAAAAAAAGAGGCTTTCTACACGATATGCTACTGAAATATGCTCCCTATCTAATTTCTTGGGGTTGAGATAAGCGAAAAAGACGCCTGTCACAACAGTTATGGCTAGGATCACGGCCATAATTCGACGACTTTTCCCTGTCCACTTGAACACAACAAAAGCGATTATTGAGACAATAGCGGGAATAACAAGGATAGATTCAATAAAAGCGTACCTACCGACTATGTATATAGCAATAAGATTGGCCGAGAGGATTATCCCGCCCAGGATTCGATCACGACGAACATTACCCAATAGTAAAGACAGAGGCGCAAACGACATGAGTAACAGTCTTGATCCTACCGGATGCCAGTGAAAATCTAGAAATTCATGGGGCTTCCCGGTAAGGTAAAGCCCAAGCAAGGCCAGAAAAATAACGCACAGGAGTAATGCGTTTACGAACCACTGAAATATTCTTCTAAAATTTGGTTTGGTTAGCAGAAATTTAGAACACCAATACCCTCCTAACCCAGCCGACAGGATCACATAGACACGTTCCAGAGATTGTTTGGGGACAACACTGAAAATACCGCTAAGTATAGCGATCAAGCTAAGGATTGCTGAAATCCAGAAATCGGCTCCAAATTTGAAGCGCTGTTTGTCCCGTCCGATCAGGATTGTAAGCGTGAGCGTGAGCAAACAGAGACTCCCACTGAATACTTTGGCCCTTTCATCGGGCAGTATGACAATGTATGGCTGCTGGAAAACGAGTTGCGCAGTTGTCAGACAAAAGAGAACAAACGCTACGGTTTTCCCTCTTGAAGTAAAATCAATAGTAGAAAAAGTCATAAATACTGGGCCTTAACTAAAATTGGAACGGTGCTCTTCCAAACATTGAAGTGTATAATTCTCAAACTTTGTGATGAAATTCTGTTTGGAAAATCGAGCGGCGTTACTTACAATTTTTTTGGTTTCAAATTCGTCTATCCGTTTTTCCATCTCTCCAATGGCCACGGCAAGTGATTCCACCGACCTGTCGTAAAAGAACAGTCCCGTTTCGTTAGGAATTACAGTCTCCAAAGCGCCTCCCTTACCGTAGGCGATAACTGGACGCCCTGCAGCCTGAGCCTCAACAGGGACAATACCGAAATCTTCCTCACCGGGGAATATGAGCGCCTTGCAGTTGGAATAGATTCTTGCCAATTCATCGTCTGGAACCCACCCTAGAAATTCAACGTTTTTCGACGCGATTGCCTTGAGATTCTGTGTCTCTGGTCCCTCGCCCACAATCAGAAGTCGCTTCTTGTTCAATGTGAACGCCTTCACCGCAAGGTCAGCCATTTTGTATCCGACCAAGCGTCCGACGAACAGGTAATAATCATCAAATCGGTCAATAGGTTTGAAACGATCCACGTCGCATGGAGGATGAATAACAACAGCGTCTCGGCGATAGTATTTTTTTATGCGCTTCCTCGATGTTTCCGACGGCGCTGCGAAATAGTCTACACGAGCAGAAGCAGTGTGATCATATACTGCCAGATAGCTCATGACAACTGATGCCAGACCCTTCTTGAATGTCCCAAATTCACGCGTGTAATCATGGAACGCGTTCCACGCATATCTCATCGGAGAATGACAAAAACAGATGTGGCAAGTTTCCGGCAGGGTTTTAATTCCCTTGACGACACTTGAGTCACTACTGATAACCAAGTCGTAGGATGATAAATCGAATGATTCTACGGCAAGCGGAAACAGAGCTGCAAAATAGCGATAGTATTTTTGGGCTTTAGGCAATTTCTGAATAAAACTTGTCTTGAGCGCCGATTTTTTTAATGTGGGACTCATGGATCCCGTATCGGCGACGATTGAATATAGATCCGGAGCGTCTAGGATCTCGCAGATTGCTTCGCAGACCTTTTCTCCGCCCGCCATGGTCAAGAACCAGTGATGAGCTAGAGCCACCCTTAAAGTCTTAATGTCAATCATTCAATAGCATCCGGGAAAGAGCATAATAAAACCGGTGAAAACGTGGCATGACGAAAACCGGAAAGTGATAGAATTCTATTTGAATTATGTTTTTATTTCATCCCGTCTCCGCGAATTACCACAATGATCGTCTTGAACAGCACCGCCAAATCAAACCAGATGCTCTGGCGCTTGAGATAATAGAGATCAAATTCGATCCTTCTAGACAGTGATGGGTCTCCACGGCTCATAACCTGTTGATATCCAGTGATTCCGGGCTTAGCCTTTAGTCGTCTCCACTGATAATCATTGTACAGTTGAACCAGTTCGGTGCGTTCCGGCCTGGGCCCCACAACGCTCATTTCACCTTTTAACACATTGATAAATTGAGGTATTTCGTCAAGACTGGTTCTACGCAGAAACGAGCCTATTTTTGTGACCCTGGGATCTTTACGTAGGTTGAAAACCGGTTCCGACATTGAGGAAAAATCTACGAGTTCAGCGAGTTGATCATCAGCTCCTTCAATCATGGATCTAAACTTTAGCATCTTGAATGGTTTACCGTTCATGCCGATTCTCTCTTGAACATACAGAACCGGTCCTTTGCTGCCGCGCTTGATGGATATGGCTATAGCAATCCATAGAGGGGCGCCTAATATCAAAACCACCAACGACAGCAATATGTCTAGAAACCGCTTTACTACCATATAGACAGGATGACGGGTTGAATCTCTCAGGAGCAGGAGCGGAATTCCATGGTAACTACCCATTTCGGAGCGCAAAACCATGACGTCTGTAGAAAAGGATATCAGATAAAGAGGTATCCCATAAGCCTCGCAGTAATTCAGGACCCTTAGCAGCAGGGGACTGCGATCTTGTTCTTTTGGACCAACAAAATCAGTAGCGGATACTATGACTCTATCGAATTCTATTTTGCTCCTCACAACATCTATTTCGTTCACATCTCCCACGATCTTACAGCCAGGCGTGTTTTCAGGGTTAGAACACCTCTCGTCTGGAAATTCCAGGAAGCCTACAACTTCCTGAAAGCCATTTGATTTTGTTTCCAGGGTTGAAGCAAATTGAATTGCAAGAGGAGCTGTTCCGATCACCAGCGTTCGTCTCGCTGGTACCCCTAGCTTAAGCACTTTCTGGGTCAGGCGTCGCCCTAACTCTCTTGAGGCTATTATACCTATAGCGCTTAACCCGAAAGAAATTCCATAAACGAATCTGGATAACAAGAAGCCCCTGAATAGGAACGAAATTGCCATGAGTATTGCGAGAGACTGTAATCCAGACCATAGGATTTGTTGAACTTCGGCTGAGGGTGAGCTTGCCGAGATCAATCTGTGGCTGTAAAGACCATCCCGCGCCATCATTGCCAGCCACAAGACCGTAAATATTATAGCGGCCCGAATATACGCGGACATAAAATATGCTTCGAGGTCGAGTTGTTCCTTAGTGGAGAAATAATTTTGGAGTTCTGTTTGAAAACGGATCATGTATGCTATGAGGAAAGCGGTTAATATAACTGTCGCGTCGAGAACCAACAGCATACAACGGCGTCTTTTCCAGAGTTCCAGAGAAAGCCGCTTCAATCGGGATGCGGTAGCCGTAGCATCGCGACGGGGGAAAAAAGCCTCACACCCCGCGCCATTCGACTCGACGACTTTTAGCATCTATTTGACTCTCCCCAGAGATAATTGCGCTGGAATTTCAAGGGCCTCAGGCATAACCCCCTAACGTCACGAAGTAAGATAATGATCAATTATACAATCATTGCGTCTTACCAGTCTAGAAAAACTTACCCTTCTTATCAGAGTCCAAAGAAAACTCCATAATGACGTCATGATTGATTTCTGCTACCACTTTGGCTGCTCAGTATGCTAATATGCTATTCGCCGCTTGGGCGGCTGTTTATAAGGAACCTCTCTCCAAGAGCAAAATTCTACTATAGTTAGAGCAAATGACTGATCTACTAAGTCGCAAAACCGTCCCGGATTTCCTCAAGGCTCCAAAGTTCAGGGGTATTCCCGGATTGCTTGATCGAGAACCTTCCTGGCTTACCCAACAGATCGCGAAAATCCTGTCACCCAGGGTTAAAGTCGATGATGAGGCCGCGAATCTGATACGGGAACTCGCCAAAGATGGACCCATTGTGTACGCGCTGAAATACCCGACGTACTATGATCTCCAATATCTGAGAATGCGCATAGCCACCATAGGGTTACCCGCGCCATGTTTCGTGCTAGGTGGACCTGGCAGCCTACGAAGCTACATGTTTAGGGCGGCCAGGCTATTCAGGGCAACCTCAAAACTATCGGGAAAAAACGGCCCGGCTCACTTCGGACTTGATGCGGAAATTGTAAAGGACATTTTTCTTAATCGAGGAGCAGGATCTTTCTTTCTGATTGATGAAGCAGCCACCAGAGACCGCTACGTCAGTCCCGAGCATGATCCAATAAACATATTGATTGAAGCCCAGAGCAAGATACCTGAACCCATCGCCATCCTTCCCGTCTTTTTATTGTACGACAGAAGGCAGAGGCGCCAGATTACTCCATTCTGGGAGACTATGTTAGGTGATTCTGATCAACCAGGAGCAATAAACCGTGTGCTGATGGCGTTTAGAAAATGGACATTGCCCGAACTGCTGGTCGGAGAGCCGGTTCATCTTATAGCTGAATTCGAAGAATTTGGCTCAGGCAAATCGTGGGAGGATCTTCCGTTTGAAATCCGTCGAGAATTGATTGAGAACATCAATGACCGTATTCGGGTGAATCGCGGACCGGAAAAGCTTTCCCGAACGGAAATAAAGGAGCGAGTGCTTCAGGACCCCAGAGTGCAGAAAGCCGTGAGCGAATCGGCTGAGTCAGACAAAACCACGGAAGAAAAAACACGCAGGAAAGCCGAATCCTATGTTGATGAAATTGCGGCGGATCAGCGACTCCAGATGATTCACTTTCTTTACTATGTCCTGAAATGGCTCTTTAATAAGGTCCTGGACAGACTTGACCATCGCGAATCCGACTTCTCCGTTTTAAAAAAAGCTAATGAAAAAAATTCACTAATATTCGTTTCATGTCACAAGAGTCACTTGGACTATCTTGCGGTCGGTTATCTATTATTCACGAATCAGATGCCGCTGCCTTTCATGGCTGCAGGCAAGAATTTGTCGTTTTGGCCGGTAGGTCACATTTTGCGGCGAGGCGGTGGGTTCTTCATCAGACGGTCATTTAAGGGACTTTTGTTGTACACGAGGGTCTTTGCAAGCTACGTTCAAGTTTTGGTGAAGGAAAAGATCAACGTCAATTTCTATATCGAAGGCGGTCGAAGCCGTACCGGAAAGTTCCTGCAACCCAAGGTCGGAATGTTGGGATTCCTATTGGATATTTTTTTTGACGGCGCGGTTGATGATCTGACGTTTATTCCCACCTACGTGGGATATGACCAGGTCCCCGAAGAAAAATCGTATTTGCAGGAACTTCGTGGAAAAGAAAAGCAGAAAGAATCTTTTTTTTCATTTCTGGAATCCAGGAAGATCTTGCAGACCAAATATGGGGCAGCGTATGTGCGTTTTCACGAGCCGGTTTCCTTTAAAGAGTTCGTTTTAAAGAGAGATAAAGGCCAGACGGCAGTGGATCTAACATCCACTGAACGGCGTGAGCTTGTTGAAGACTTTGCTTTCTACCTCATGACAGGGATAAGTGAAGCCTCGGTAATAACCTTTTCGGAATTGGCCGCGGCAGGACTTGTTTGTCCTGGTTCGTCCCTGGTATCAAGGTCGGTCTTTTTGGATGCTGTTACCTTGTTGGGAACTGGCCTCAAATATCATGGTATTGAAATCTCGCGAAGCGTTCCTGATCTTGTAAGAGGTTGTGATCATGCTATCGAAAGATTCAGATCACGAAAATTCGTGGAATTGGAAGGCGAGGCAGAAACTGAGCAGCCGACTTATGTCATAAACGAATCTCGGAGGGTTAACCTTGAATTTTACAAGAACTCCCTCGTCAATTGTCTTTGGGCTCCGGCTCTTCTAGCCACGGTAATATTGGATGAAAAAAGCGACTTGTCAATTTCGAGTGAGCTTGTCTGGAAACAGTTCAATAATCTGAAAGAATTGCTGAATAAGGAATTTATATTTGATCCCTTGGTTAATGATCATGAACTTGTGGAGCGAAACATTAAGTTCTTTGAAAAACAGGATTGGGTAAGTAGCGACACTACTGATAAAAGCCTTGAAGTTGTGAATGGGAAAGCACTTGAGGTGTTCGCCGGACTCTTGTCCGATATATTGAGAGTCTACCGGTCGTGCGCGGCGGCATTAAGCAAAATGGGCGAAGAAACGATTTCGGAGCGGGATTTCATTAAACTTGCCGTGAAGACCGCTGGGGAATCTGGCTTTTTCCCGTCGACTGAGAATATTACCATGTCTACTGTCACCGTTAGAAACGCGTTGAGCGAATTGACGAAGCTCAGGGTTGCGGAATTTAGCCAGGCCAGGAAAAAGGTAAAAAGAGGTAAAGTAGATCCGAAAGAAGTCCTGAAGTTTAATATTCAGTCTGTAAGTGACTCCGAAGATTGAAGTTGACAGGTCCAAACTTGATAGGCTATTATTGTAAGATATGCTTAACAACTCGGGGCGTAGCGCAGCCTGGTAGCGTACCTGAATGGGGTTCAGGTGGTCGCTGGTTCAAATCCAGTCGCCCCGACCACACCTTCCTCAATAATTCCAATCTGTTAACCATTAACAGCCCGCTTTAATCTACTCTTCAAAATCACTATTGCGTGAGATTTGCGTGAATTGTCCCGGCATACCTTTTCAGAAGCCGCTATTAACGCTTCTAATTCCGGGGCGCTGTAATGAGTCGTAATCTTTCCACTACGATGCCCCAACAAATCCATTCGGGTTTCCAAATCAACACCGACGGCCCTCAAACGGCGACCGTAGGTATGTTTCAAGTCATGAACACGGGCTTCTGGTATTCCAACCTTGTCCCTTGCCCGTCGCCAGGCCTTTGTGTTCATCTTTTTTACAGGGTGGCCCTGGTAAGTGAAAACATGGGTTGGGTGAACCCCGCGACGTTTTTCTATAATCGCCTTGGCTTCAGAGTTGAGGACGACCAGTCGGTCATCCCGGTTCTTAACCTTGTAATCCGGGATTATAAAAACTGAGGTGTTCAGCTCTTCTACATCAACTTCCCAATCCCACATTAAGCCACATACTTCCGCTTCCCGTGTGCCGGTATTCACGTTAAAAAGACACATGTCACGTAAATGGACCGGCAGTTCATTAAAGATCCTAATTTGTTCCGACCAGTCAAGAGGGTAGGGCGAACGCCTGTCAACTTCCGGGATCAGCTTAATCTTGGGCGCATGGGCTAACCACGTTTGGCCGTTTTCATCAAGCCATTCATTGGCGCATAAATTAAGCACATGACGAACGACCTGAATCCCGCCGTTTATTGTACGATTCTTAAGCCCTCTGTTGCGTTCGCACTCAATGTAGGGTTGGAGTTTTCCCATGTGAATCTCATCAATATTCAGATCCCCAACCCACTTATCCATCTTTTTGATCACCCTGGCGTCTTCAGCTATCGAAGATTTCGAACTCTCATTCAGATACCGAATGGCCGCTTCACGAAATGTTCGTTTGGGCCGAACCCCGTAAATCTGAAATTGCCTGAGCTGATCTACCTTGAAGCAGAAATATTTTACCGCTTCTTCATAGTCGCCTGTTCGACAGCTCTCGCAAATTCTTTTTCCAGAGACTTTTTTGTCGATCCACCAGGTTTTTCCACGTAGGATAAGGCCCGGAATTCTTTGCTTTTCTGTCGGCATGGTTTATTTGCCTCCTTTCCTTTTCCAGGCCGACCGTTGCGGGCCTTATAATCGTCCAACCATCGATCCAAGTCAATTTTATCGTAACCAATCATTTGCGGCCCGAACTGAATTTCTGGTAAATCGGGCCTGATTTTCCTGTCAAAATAATTTATATTAACCCCCAAATACGTCGGGGCGTCTTTATGGCGAATAACTCGTGGACTGAAATCCAAATCTGATCCCTCCCATTCAATTAAGGACGAGTTTTCTTAATCGTTGAAATTAATAGTTGTCGTCGTTTCAATCTGGGGTCTTTTTTTCCACCATGAATGATCAACCACCATTTTTTTTGGAACTGACAGCGGTTTGCCCACGACACGACAAGCCTCCTGAAAAGTCATGTTACGATTCCACCGGAGATATTCGATCATATCCCCATTCTGGCCACATTGACGACACCAGAAACGGCCCCCGTTACCTTCTTTTGGCCAGACCCGGAACCGGTCTGTACCGCCACAGACAGGGCAGGGGCCGGCATATTCGCCACCATTTGTAGACGCGACGAATTTGGAAGGAACGTCCTGGCGCACAAACAAGAGTAAGTTTGAATCCATGTCAAAAACCTTCTGTTTAGGAATAGGAATGAGGGTTTGGAGGGTTTCCCAGTAACTTCTCCTATATTGACCCCATTCCTGTTTTTAAAAAAAATAGTGTTAAACTGTCAAAACTATCCCTAGGCTGATTCTATGAGGGCTATCCCCCGGTACAGAACCACTCCGCCAGATTTCTCTTTTGGGATTTCAGAGCCAACCTGGCGTCCAAAAAGTGTTTGATTCACAGGCGTATAGCCATTTTGACCAGCCCAATCCTTGTAATGGTTGTAAATCAGACTTCCCTGAACAGCGGATTTCGGGTCTTTTCGGCAACACTCCGAAAGGAAACGGCTCACACTGTCTTCCTCCAGGCAATATTCATCGGTAGCCTGATGAACGCGTTTGGGAACCCGTAAGCCATCGACCTGCCACTGCAGAGCCCCCCTCACCAGCCATGCAAGGATTCCAGAAGCCTCGTTTTTGAGTTTGTCCGGAAGGAGCTTGTCAATTGTTCGCTCCCAGGGTTTTGTAGGGACATCAACGAAAGATAGATTAAAAGGTATTATTTTTGTTCGCTGCCAAATCGGGTCCTGTGATCCAACCGGAATCGTCGGCTTATGGTTCGTAAGAAAGAAAATTTGATGGGTTGGAATAAAGTCGATCTGGCTCCTGGCGTAGACGCCGCGCGCAGAAATCGGGTCGCCACCGCAAAGTTTCTTGACCTGCGCCACGCTCAACCTTTGACCCTGATCACTCTCACTGCACCAAATGAGTCGTGCTCCCCGTAATTTCATAAGATCAGGTCTGGGAGCAGCTCCTGAAATTTCATATCTTGACTGCAATAGAGTCTCAACGCTAATGCTCCCGGAAAAAGGGCCTAAAGCATGGTTCAGCGCAAGCAAAAGTGTGCCTTTGCCGTTCCGGCCGCGTTGCCCCCACAGGACAGGGAAAATGTGTTCTGTCACGCTACCGATTATCGCGTAACCAAAAAGCCGTTGAACAAACGAAACCATTTCAGGGTCCGGCAGGTAATTTTCGTCCACCAGGATTTGATTCACGAACTTTTCAAACTGAGGCGTCGGAGCTTCCAGCCCACACCATTCAACAGGGGCCACCTTTCTAATAAAGTCTGAAGGCAAGGCCTGGCGGAATTTCCCTGTCCTTAAATCAACTATGCCGTTTTGGCACGGAAGAAGGTAAGTGGAACGATCCCATTCGTCGCCGGTTATCCCTAGCGAATTCTCTCCATTGGCCGCCAAAGCAAGAACATCTTTTTTTCGCTTGCGGGTATGCAGGCTCGATATTCTGCGAAGGAGGTTGGTTACAATTTGTTTATGGACGTTAGCCGCTGTTTCGTTGGGATTGCTCGTCATTGCGGCCAATTTGGATTGACGTTGAGCTTCACGGCTGTAAAGATCAATAAGTTCCTGAATCAACGCAGTGGCTTCGTTCAAGCGGTCCAGTTTCCAGCAATTAGACTCCCACTTGCACCAATCACCGGTCGAGTGATCGTAGCACAAACGGCCGGCCATAAGTCGCTGGTATAACAAGGCGTCACCATCCTCATTTGAATCGAGACATGCGAGTATTTCAGCCGAGGAAATAGGCTTATTGTTGGGTTTGTCGAAGGTATTTGCGCCATTGGATCTAAATATTCCGGCTCTTTGGGCCTGGGCTGTTATAATTTCCCCGGCTTTGTCAGGTCCGGAACTTGAAACCAGGTCGTGAGGGTCTTTAATTCCTTGGCCTGGGAGGAGGAACAGACGAGTTTCCCTGCAAACATGGGTTAAAGCGGCAGCGGCTTTACGAAAAGCCTTGTACCCACTAGCCCTATTTTCCTTTTTACAATCCTTGTCGGCGACCAGCCAGATAATTCGACCCCTGAAGTGTTCCGGGATGCCGGGGTCTTTCAGTAATTTTACACAGTCTTCTTTGGACCCGAAAGTTGTAGCCACAAATCCAATGTTGAATAAAACGTCACAATCTTTTTCGCCTTCAGTTATGACAATTGGGATGTCTTTATTGGACGCAAGGAGTTCGGGAAGACGATATGGGACCCGTCGAACGCCTTTTAGAGCGCCTTGGTTGATCCATTTGCCGGGGTTTTTGATATCTGGCCTGCGCCAGGAAAAAGATTTTGGTGCAAATCGGCATTTTTGATAAGCGACTCTGCCCTGCTCATCATGATAGTCGTAAACCTCGACGAGTTGATTCCTGGTCCCATTGGCTTGAGATTCAACGGAATCCTTGATTTTTTTTAGAGAATTCTTCATAATCCCCCTATTACGTGGTTAACTTCATTGAAAACGCCCGGCCATGCTGCGAACATGACCGGGTTTGTTTTTGCCTTGCTCCTTGTTATCAGAGCCCTATTGCCGACTAATTGAAGGTGTTATTTATTCCTCCTTTTGTTGAAATCAAAGGATCAAAGCGTTACCACCAACGGAGTCTAGACTTCGAAAAATGGCACCAGCAGTTCCGTCTTCGTCCCAGCCCAACCAGGCATACAAAAGTTTTGAAATTTACAGATTAAGCTGACAGGCGCAGCTATCCCCTTATCCCCTTTAATAGGACCAGATCTAATCAAAAGGTTTTGTCATGAAAGCCGGATGGAAGGCTTCCGCGGGAAAAGATAAGTGACCAACCCCAAAACCCCTTGGATGAGTTTGCTCAATGGGATCGAATTGTAACATGTGCGCACTGGCATGTCAAGCAAAAAAAGACTGAATGTGTCGATATATCAATGTGTTACTTGAGGCATTTGAGGGCGTTTGATGTAAAAAAAGGGTGTTTTGACAAAATTTTGCGGGAAAAATTGCATTTGAGGCATTTTACGAAATTTGTGCTAAGTATATATTTGATATAATTGGCTTTCTTGTTTTTAGCACCAAAGGTAGGCGATCGAAACCTACCCCGAAAAATCGCGGACGTTCGACACCCCACTCCTAAATGTAGAGGTGGGGGTGGGTGTTTGACCGATAGGGGGAGGGGTATCTTGATGTTATTGTTGTGCTATCCTGTCATGAACGGTATCCATGATTTCGAGAAGTTCGCTGACAAGCTCTGGATGGCCTTGAAGCTCATTCCGAAGGTGCGCCTGGACGGATGCGAAAGCCTTTTGGTGAAGACCCTGAGTTTCAAGACGAAGTTTTTCCAGATCGGTCCGAGCCCTCGTTAATCCGGCGATGGTTTGGCCGATTTTGTAAACCGCGTTCACGGTTTCAGGCGACGGCGTTCGATCCATGGTTTCTATCAGGCCATCGCAGAGATAGGCCATTTTTGAGATCAGGTCGTTTAGTCTTTCCATGCCTGGATTGGTTAGTTCAACCGTCGCGTTAACGCCTTCGGAACGAGCTTTTTCCTTTGCTGTCGGTGAAGTTTTCAGTTTTGATTTCAATTTAGGCCCCCCTTTTTTTCGGAATATTCGTAAATTTTATTTTTCGTCGTCACTTTGAAATGAGAGTTTTGGACGGCCGAAATAATTCCACAGCGCCGAGTCCAGAATGTGGCTCAACTGTTGCCCTGCTTGTTGTCTTTGCTTGATTAATTCAAAAAGC
This sequence comes from Desulfomonilaceae bacterium, assembly GCA_041662605.1. Classification (NCBI taxonomy): domain Bacteria; kingdom Pseudomonadati; phylum Thermodesulfobacteriota; class Desulfomonilia; order Desulfomonilales; family Desulfomonilaceae; species Desulfomonilaceae bacterium. The sequence goes on along the minus strand of JBAZSD010000009.1, from coordinate 124,076 downwards.
ACAGAGTCAATTGTTGTCGCTAATTTCTCACGACAGCCTTCCTTTTTCTTATGGAAAATCCGAGGTCTTGGAGCATCCGTGAGGGGCCTAGCGTTATCCGTCTGTTTATTTTGGAGCGATGAAATTTGCTGGTCTAAAGCCGCTATGGCGCGATCAAACTGTTCGCGAGTAACAAGGCGCGAGAAATCGGAAAGTGGCTCAGAATTGATTACAGACCGCTTTTTAGCCATGTGTGATTGCTTTCCCTCATAATTCTGTCATTTCCTATATCACAGAAAAGACTGTTTGTCAAGAATATAATACAGATATGACAGACTTGATTGAAATAAATCGCTTTAATTATTGGCATGGCCCTTTTTCATGTGTCCTTATTTGACACACGTGTCTGTTAAAAGAAATTTCAAGGGAAGATTAATGTCGCTATCGTAAAGAAAATATCAGGGAAGGAAAATCGATATTGATTTTACTTACGCAGATTATAATTGCGCCGTCCGAACGATTGCGTCATACAATAGATGGTCAAGAATCCGACTAATCTTCCAACAAATCCGTGGTTCAATATAGAGCCGCATAATGGAGGGGGTAGTGCCCAGGAAACCCGGAAAAAGCAAAGAAGCTTATAACAACGGCCGTCCAATTGAGGACTACGAACATAAGGACAAGACGCGGCTCAACAATCCGCCTGTAGGTCTGGCCAAGAAGGAAGAGGTCCAGGGCCCTCCAAAGAAAAAATACGAATACGATCCACATCTTGACCCGCAGCTTGTATGGAGCGGAAAAGCCGAACATACTTCCTTCGAAGTTCCCACAGTATCCTTGCACGTTCATGAAAGAATAGAACCAAGGACTATTATAGAGGCGGTTAGGAAACAGTCTGAACAAGGACCAGCCCAATCATCGCTGTTCTCGTCGCCGGAAGAAAATCCGCCGCTCCGAAACGCAATAGAGTTTTACAAACACTCCCATCATTGGACCAATCGCCTGATTGCCGGTGACAGCCTTCTGGTCATGAACTCCCTTTTGGAAAAGGAAGGTATGGCCGGAAAAGTCCAGATGATCTATATCGATCCGCCTTACGGGATCAAATATGGTTCCAATTTCCAACCATTCATAAACAAACGGGATGTCAAAGACGGTGCAGATGATGACTTAACACAAGAACCGGAACAGATCAGGGCTTTTAGGGACACGTGGGAATTGGGTATCCACTCATATTTATCGTACCTGAGAGACAGGCTCCTCTTGGCGAGAGAATTGTTAAGTGACAGTGGTAGCGTCTTTGTTCAAATCAGCGATGACAATTGGCATAGGGTAAAGAGTCTCATGGATGAGGTGTTTGGAGCGGCGCAGGCCATAGTCACGATTGTCCTGAAGAAAAAAGGCGCAACAACACCCACTGATCCGGTTAATGACTTCATTTTGTGGTACGGTAAAGATAGAGATCGCGTAACAAATCGTGTGAAAAGACTTTACCAAGAGCGAAGCGATCCGGAAGATGACCCAAAATTTAACACGCTCATATCACCAATGGATCAGATGGTCCGGATCAAACAGATTCCTAAAGTCGAGATGAAGGCACGGATTGAAGCAGGTTGGCGATGGGCACGGGTGAATTACCCCATTGTTAGTCAACATTTTCATCAATTGCGTAGTCAGCCCTATGTATTTTGTGGGAAGACAAAGCAATGCGGTTCAAATGGCCAGTGGCGTTTTGATGTTCCAGCGGGTTTGGATCGTTTGAAAAAAGCTAACAGGCTTTTTGATGCCGGGGGGCAATCTCTTGCAGGAATCGCATTTTGGCATGACTGGCCTTACATAGCTCTATCCAATGTTTGGAATGATCTCAAAGGCGAGGAGAATCCAGATTATGTTGTCCAAACGGCATGGCGGGCTTTAGAGCGTTGTCTTTTAATGACTACAGATCCGGGCGACCTTGTCTTTGACCCAACTTGTGGCTCGGGGACGACCGCTTACGTCGCTGAACAATGGGGTCGCCGTTGGATTACCTGCGACACGTCCAGGGTGGCAATAGCCTTGGCCAAGCAAAGGTTGATGACGGCGACCTATGACTATTATGAATTGGCCAAACCATCGGAGGGTGTTGGAAGCGGTTTCACTTACGAAACAGTTCCTCACATCACTTTGAAATCCATAGCCCACAATGAGCAAATCGATACAATCCATGAAAAATGGCAGCCCAAACTGGATGAAATCAGAAGTAAACTGAACGAAGCGCTGAAGCAAAAATGGGAAGAATGGGAAATTCGATTTGACGCCGACCTAGACTGGCCGGAAGCTACAAAGCAATTACATAAAGACTGGATCGAAACCCGTAAAGAGCGTCAGAAACAAATAGACGAAAGTATCCAGAAGATCGCCCCCACTGAAATTCTATATGATAAACCAATTACGGACGCAAAGAAGGCACGTGTCACAGGCCCGTTCACAGTTGAAGCCGTACCGGCGGCAACAGTTAAGGCCGTAGAAGACCTCAACACTGATCAAATCCCAGAAGCGAACGCATCCATAGCCAGGACCGGAGAAAGTTTACGACAGGCTGAATGGCGAGATGAGCTTTTCAAGACAGGCGTAAGAGGTAAAGGTGGACAGATGATCCAGTTTTCTCGCGTGGAAACCTTGCCAGGGACACGATGGCTTCACGCGGAAGCTGAAACAAAGGAAGATCAGCCTCAAAAGGTTGTTGTCTCTTTCGGGCCAGAACACGCCCCGTTGGGCTCAAACCAGGTGAGCCTAGCTCTCGAAGAAGCGGAATCCCTCCGACCAGCGCCAAAAATTATTTTGTTCGCGTCTTTCCAATTTGATCCCGAAGCGGCCAAAAATATCGAAGAAACGAAATGGCCGGGGGTTACTCTACTCAAGGCGCAAATGAATACGGACCTTCTGACTGAAGACCTCAAGAAGAAACGGGCCAGTAATCAGAGTTTCTGGCTTGTCGGTTCGCCTGATATCACGCTTACCAGGATTGATGATGAAAAATGGCAAGTCGAGGTTTTAGGATTCGATTATTACAACACAAAGGCCGGCGAAATTGAATCGGGCGGGGCAAACAAAATCGCGATGTGGATGCTCGACACGGATTACGACGGCCGAAGCGTTTTCCCGAGACAGGTATTTTTCCCTATGGCTGACGAAAAATCCGGTTGGTCAAAGCTGACAAGAAATCTCAAGGCTGAAATTGACGCTGACCTGATCGAGAATTACCGGGGAACAGTATCATTGCCATTTAAGGGCGGGGAATTCAACCGGGTAGCGGTCAAGGTGATAGATGACAGGGGCATTGAAAGCGTTAAGATTGTGGGGCTGGACAAATGAGTCTCAACAAGCCTGATCGCCTCATAGTCAATTCCCCGTATAAAGAGCCCAAACATTACTGGAAATACGACAGGGAGAGCCGGACATTTGATAAGGTTGATGGACGTAGACCGGCCGGTTATTTGATTGCGTCGACCGATTCCAAGGCCTTCGATGATCCTGGGCGATTTGTTGAGATACCGTTGGTTAACAAGATCAGGCCACGTATTGCTGAGTGGCGGCAAGCCGGTTATCCGGGAACCACGTCTGTCACAAAGCGATTGCTGGAACACTGGAATAATCCTGAAGAGAGAGATTACAGGCGGTTTTTCTTCTGTCAGCTTGAGGCTATAGAGACGCTGATATGGCTTGCTGAAGCTCCTGCCGCTGACAGAGTCGGGATACACATAGTTTCAGATGGTGGCTCATTCCAGAGATTGTGTTCGAAACTGGCTACAGGAACAGGGAAAACAGTCGTCATGGCGATGCTTATCGCGTGGCAGGTCATAAACAAGGCGACTTTTCCTCAGGATACCCGGTATTCAAAAAATGTTTTCATAGTTGCTCCAAATTTAACCGTTAGAAACCGCTTGCAAGTCCTAACCCCCGGCTCCTTGGGCAATTATTATGAGGCTTTTAATATTGTCCCTGCCGGTATGGTCGAAAAATTGCGTCTTGGCAAGGTGTTGATCCGAAACTGGCACATACTGCAATGGGAAACAGAAGAAAAACTCAGCAAGAAGAAATCAGTCGATAAACGGGGCCCCAAGAGCGACGAGGCTTACGTCAGGGAAATATTGCAAGACATGTCCACCGCCCGGAATATTCTTGTGATTAATGATGAAGCCCATCACGCCTGGCGGATCGCCCCGGGAGTACAAGTAAAAGGCCTATTAAAAGAGGACATTGAGGAAGCTACCAAATGGATTGGCGGACTTGATAGGATCCAGAACGCCAGAGGGATCCTGAAATGTTACGATTTTAGCGCCACACCTTTTGTTCCGTCCGGTAAGAAAGCGAGCGAGGAAGCCCTATTTGACTGGATAGTAAGTGATTTCGGACTTAATGACGCAATTGAATCGGGCCTCGTAAAAACCCCCCGTGTTGTTATTCGCGATGATACAGTCCCTGACACCGAGTCATACAAATCGAGACTCTACCATATCTACAATGACGAAGAGGTCAAAGACGATCTTAACAGGAAGGCCACACCTGAATCGCCATTGCCGTCGCTTGTTGTAAACGCCTATCATTTGCTTGGAGCCGACTGGCTTGAAACTTTCAAGGCGTGGGCGGAGGCCGGCCATAAAGTCCCTCCTGTAATGATTAGCGTGGCCAACAGGACTGAAACGGCCGCCAGAATCAAATACTCCTTTGATCATCACAATGTCCCAATTGACGACTTATGTGACCCTGGGGCCACATTACATATTGATTCCAAAGTATTGGCCATGGCTGAATCAGAGGATTTAGGCGAATTAGGATACGAGGTGGACCAGGAAGAGGACAATGGAGAAGAGACCAAAAAATTAACGAAGAAGCAACAGGCCGAGCTTCTGCGGCAGCAGGTTGACACAGTCGGACAGCCAGGACAGCCGGGTGGCAAGATCCGGAATGTCATATCAGTCGGGATGTTATCCGAGGGATGGGACGCGAAAACAGTCACTCATATAATGGGCCTGAGAGCCTTTTCCAGCCAACTTTTGTGTGAACAGGTGGTTGGACGTGGTTTGAGAAGAACCGCTTATGAGGTTAATTCAGAGGGATTATTCGATCCTGAACACGTGAACATTTTCGGTGTCCCTTTTACGTTTTTGCCTCATGAAGATACCGGCGACACTTTGCCACCGCCGCCGCCACCGAAAACCCGAATTGAGCCTGTGAAAGATAAACAGGAATTCGAGATCACGTTTCCTAATGTGATCCGAATCGAACACGTCTTTCGGCCACAACTGTCACTGGATATGGGAGCAATAGACGTTCTGGAGCTGGACGCGGCAAATACGATAAAGCTTGCTGATCTTGCCCCGGTCGTAGAAGGAAAGCCGGATATTAAAACCATTACGAGTATAGATCTCGCAAAGCTGGCTGAGGAATATCGACTGCAAAAGGTCATGTTTGAAGTGACCAAACGTGTCTATGAGCAGATGAATCCTACATGGAAAGGCTCTAAAGAAAACCTCCTGGGGCAGTTATTCAAACTTGTTGATGATTTTCTAAAGTCAGACAAGATCGTAATTCTACCCCCAAGCTATCAGAGCGATTCTTTGAGACGTAGACTTGTTTTGGCCTTGAACATGGCTACGGTCGTTAACCATATTTGGGGTTCGATTCAAGATAGCAACACAACGGTCTTGACCCCCGTGTTCGATCAGGAGCATCCGATCAAATCCACCGGCGACATGAATCCCTGGTATACTGGTAAACCCAATGAATACACAGTCAAATCTCACATTAATTACTGTGTTTTCGATAGCGCCTGGGAATCTTGCGAAGCCTTTCACCTTGATAACAATAACGGCGTGACGGCCTGGGTCAAAAATGATCACTTGGGTTTTGAAATTTACTATTTCTGGCAAGGCGTTGTTAGAAAGTACCGACCCGATTTTATAGTAAAATTGGTCAATGACCTTAACCTTGTGTTGGAAGTAAAGGGCCAGGAAACCGAACAGGACAAAACCAAGAGACGGTTTATGGAAGAATGGGTTGAGGCCGTTAATAACCACGGCGGTTTTGGTGAATGGGCCTTTGCTGTGTCGAGGGATCCGGGCGATGTGGAAGGGATAATTGGTAAGTATTGTTAGCCGAGGCGATCGAGGTTTAATACGGTAAAGAATAACGAAAGCCTTCTGTTAAGTATTTAATATCACCGTTCATCTGCCGCTTTAATACGTTAAAGATAGCTACGGGAGAGTAAGGGCCAAAATAAAAATATGTTTCCTTCAGAACAAATCTTTAGAGATTGGGTAGATGGTGGGGAAATCCCGCAACGGCCAACCACGCTGGATTTCGATAATATCCTGGCCCATTATGGCCTTTCACCAGACGAGAACCACTCTTTGGATATTATAAGTGACCACATAAAGAATAGAGTGGAGGGGTTGCTCCTAGGAGAGTCGAGATCCAACCTCAGTCATTTATTCATACTCCGGAAGCATTTGCTGCTAAGACATTTCTTGGACGGGCTTCCTATAGAAAATTATTACGGCATATTGGGGTGCATAATATCCTGGGTGTCTAGAACTTCTGATTTCGCAAAACTCACATCTTGTGAGCCACGATGGCGAGAGGCGGTTGGGCTGGTGAGAGAACACATGTTGATCTTTAATTCCCATCGCCCCAGAGAGGACTTTCGCCTTTTTCACCCCCGCGAAGCTGCCGTAGCTGAGAGCGCCAAGTATTTTCGAGACCGAAAGTATTCTGTAAACGTTGATAATGGACGCATCGACCTGCCAAATGGGGGTGAATTGGCCATAGTTGAAAAACTTGATGCTGATATTAGGATGTTAGGAGGGCACAAATTATCGCGATATCTTCTAGACAGTAACTCCGGGGGGCCTACGGCATATAGCGCAAAACATTATTTGGGCAGCTTGGGGGCGGCGGGTTCTCCAGCGCCAGAACCGCTTTTGCCTGTAGGATATCTGTTAAATGTCGCAGTCAAACATTTGAATGATGGTCTGATCGCACATCCTTCCGAACGCAAACTTTTAAATGAGATAATAGAGGACGCGAGGAGGCTGGCTGCCATGTATGATTTACAGCCATACTCTAAGGTTGAGAAATTTATCAAACCACGTCATTCATTTATTGATATTTTTGGGGAATATCCATTTTTCGACCAGTTGTTTCGACCTAGAGACCTTCGGCCAGCAGACGTTTCTCGAATAATTCTCGGGATTTTCCCCTTAGTGAACCACCCAAGCCCTAATTGTGGGTTGAAATGGTCATTTCATGATGCGGCAGCATTTGCGGACTGCATATTTCATTTGTGCGAACAGGATACAGGCCCAAACGTTATAAAAATAGATAAACTTTATAACAGCTTGAGAGGGATTGATCTCAGCACTATTGACCAAATGCTGGAAGACTTTTCAGTGGAACAACAAGCCATATCGACCAAATGCCTATTACCGGGAAACAATACTGTTGATGAAGATGACTTCGCATTCAAGCCCCTGATAAGACTGGACAAGAGAAGTTTCTGTTTCATGCACCCGACGTTGTCAGCGCCCGGCTTCTATGAGGCCATATATGCGGCTCTGAAATCCAATAGAATCCGAAGGCTGAATCAGAAAATCGGCGACGCCTTCGAAAAGTTTATTCGCAATTTGCTCCTTGAAAAGGGAATTACGGTCTTAAACGGTGATTACAAAAGTGACTGTGTGGAAAACGGTGATTTTGACGCTGTTATAGAGACCGAAGATACTATTCTACTGTTTGAATGTAAGAAAAAAGGCCTCAGTGTCCCATCACGACAAGGTAACATTGTGGAGGTATTAGAAGATTTAGGTGGTGGATTGATTAAGGGGCTCTTTCAGCTCACTAGGCAAATGCTATCGTTAAGTCTGGGGGAGACTCACGAGCTTAAAGTTAATGAAACCAATCAATTCCAGACCTTAGCGCTAGATGGACGAAGAATCTGCAATGTCGTCGTCAGCCTGAAGGATTACGGCGCTTTTCATGACAACAAGATTTTCAGGGACGTGCTGAACTATTTATATACCACTGGTTTTACTTTCATGAGAGGAAATGTAGAGGAAAAGCTTAAGACAGAAAAAACCCTGCAAAGGTTGAGAGATTATAGAAAAATTCTCTTTTCACTGTCCGCTGATCAATCGCGGGGCTGGTTCGCAGATTGTATATTCATGAGTCTTCCACAATTCCTTCACATATTGGATGATGTACATGATGCTGAGTCCTTGAAAACTGCCGTGGAACTAACTCGAAGTGTTTCGTATGGGTCACGTGATCCAATATATGAGTACGAGTTTGTAAAAGGATTGAACCAAAAAAGAACCAATCCAAAATGAAAAGCCGGTGGTGAATGCGGCAAATTCCATTGGCAGCGGCTATTCATCAGTGAAGTAATCGGAATCGATTTTTTTTATCTGGTAAGACGTGGTTAGCGAAACTCCCACGTCATACTTAATCATATACTCAGCAAGTTTTCCACCATCTATTAAGACGACTTTCTTTTCTATACCGTTGACGAACTTCTTTGCTGTCTCTGAAAACGTCGAAGTTGTAATGAATATTCCTTTATTCGCCTGTCTCCCAACTAGAGCCCCCACGAATTTCTGAATTTCAGGTCTGCCGACAACAACATCGTCCCAGCGTTTAGCCTGGATGTAAATCGAATCCAGCCCGAGTCTGTCTTCATCAATAATTCCGTCAATTCCGCCATCCCCAGATTTGCCTACTGCCCGAGCTGCGTCATCTCTGGAGCCGCCGTAACCCATCCTAACAAGTAACTCGATCACTAGCTTTTCAAAAAAAGCTGGAGAACATCCTTTGATATTAGTCAGAAGCTGTTGGGCGAGGGCGTCACTGATTTCCCTATGGGCCTTAATAATAATCTCATCAGGCGTAAGTCCAGTTTTTTCAGGAGTCAAGTCTTCTGAATCTTGGACCTTAGTTTTCTTTTCCTCTTGATGTTTCAAATATGCGGGAAATTGTTCTAAATATTTCTTGTTTATTGCTTTGGGCTTTTTTCCTAACACATCTTTGCCCAGATTCGTTATTCGATAACACCCGCGACGTGAGAGTTTTATAAGACCGGCAATGGATAAATAAGTCCGAGCCCAACCTGCTCGATTATAAAAAACTCCCTGACCACTCGGCTGTAACTCACTGAGTTCTTCGGAGGATAAGTCGAACTCCTCAGCTAATTTTTGTGTAAGCTCACGAACTAAATGCTCTTTACCATCACCCAACAATTTTAATTGTGGTAACATTATGGTTTGAAAATCTGGAATTGCCACGTTGACCTACCTCTATTCTTCACGATTCTGCCAGTTCCACGGGAAAACTTAATCAACTTCTTCTGTTCCAATAATATTCCCGTTGCGATCGCGGATAATCTTTTGTCGGCCTTCACGTTGTTCGGTTCGACTGATGTTTCCGTAGCGATCACGAACGGTGGTATCGTCTCCGTGTCTTTCTTTTGTCTCGACAAGATTACCGTATCGGTCCCGAACCTGCGTGCTTCGGTCGGACGAGAAGCTGATTACTGGAAGTAGACTGAAGATAATAGCAACGGCAATAACTTTCATTTCTTACCCCCATAGTCTCGGCGATATTGACCCGGCTAATGTTTGCGGCTGATGAGAGATGACTGATAATATGACAATTACATGGCTATTGAAATATTTTTGTTAACGATGTTGACAGCTTCACGCCAATGGCGTACCTTTCAGTCAAGGCTATTATGGAATTCATCGAAACCCCTATTTTCACAAAGGCGATCTTGGATCTATTACCGGACGACCAGTACCGAGCGTTGCAAGCCCATCTAACTGAATATCCTGACGACGGCGCGCCCATTCAGGGCTCAGGAGGTCTGAGAAAAATAAGATGGGTTTTCAAGAAACAAGGAAAGAGGGGCGGAGTAAGGGTAATATACTGCTGGGTCGTAAATCGCGAAACCATTTACATGATCTACATTTACTCGAAAAGCGCTCAGAATGACGTTAGCCGAGAGCAACTGAAGACCCTCAGAAAACTTGTTCAAGAGGAGTTATTATGAAAGAAGAGATGTTCCAGGAACTGCTTGAAAGTATACATCAAGCCGGATCAATAATTCGGGGAGCGATGGAGCCATCGCGAGTGTTCAAGGTAGAAGGGCCGGATGTTAGATCCATAAGGACCAAACTTGGGGCCACCCAATCCGACTTTGCAACTATGCTTGGGATCAGTGTCCGTACGTTGGAAAACTGGGAACAAAAGCGTCGAACGCCCCGGGGCCCAGCCAAAGTATTACTTCAAATAGCTGAAGTTCACCCTGAAATTGTTTGGGACGTGGTCAAACAGAGACGAGAAATCCGAAAAGGGTGTTAGTTTGTGCGCCTGAAAACCTTGATTAAGTGATAATTCTCTGCTTGGAACATAACCAGCCAAGAGCGGGGCTTTCCGAAACTGAAAATTCGTGTGGGTAATGCGAAGTTGGTTATCCATGATGCGACGAACGCCATCGAGGCCCGGAAGGGTCTTTGTTATTTATAGAAACTTTTTTTCCGAATACCCTGTTTCCGTGACAATCCTATTTCGTTTGAAGCAATTTGATTATCTGTCTCGCGAACGGGGCAATTTAATCATCCCTAATTAGAAACCTTACTACAATCACTTTATTAAATAATAATTACGCAGTAAGATATCTATTAATGAGTTCCCAAGGTGAGGTAGATGATAGATTACGGTAACACAAAAGGATTGAACCTTCTCCAGGTATTAGCCGACCAGGGTCTGTTCATATTCACTGTCGGGGAGGCTAAAACCGCTGCTGCGAAGATCGGAATTTCCGACAATTACTTGTCGCAAGTTCTCTCACATCTTTCACAGGCCGGGTGGATTATCAGACTGAGGCGCGGCCTTTACGCCGGGACCGGCTCCTTGCCAGGTGGTGTCCAAGTACACCCATTCGCCGTCGCCACTAGAATGGTGGAGCCTTCAGCGATAAGCCACTGGTCCGCAATGAGCCATCATGGTTTTACCGATCAGATACCCCATATCGTGACAGCATTCACTCCCCAAAAGGTAGTCACCCCGACCATGAGAGAATCTAAGGTGAAAAAAGCCGGGAAGCACGCGTGGGATATCTGGGGCGCAAAATATGAGTATGTAACCGTGATACCGGACCATTTTTTTGGAATAGAAGACGTATGGGTTGATGAGCGTTTCCGGATTCCAATTACAGATAAGGAGCGTACTATTCTTGAGACTTTTGTTTCGCCAAGGCTATTTGGAGGAATCGGAGAGGCGTTGGCAACTCTCGAAGGACACATCCATGAATTGGACCTGGAAAAACTGGTCGGGTATGCCGTGCGATATGGTAAAGCCTCCGCTATCAAGCGGCTAGGATGGGCCTTGGAACGATTAGGCGCTCCATCTGAGTTTGTCGATCCTCTTGAAAAAATACCGATAAAGGGATTCAGGTTACTGGATCCAACACGGCCCCGGCGAGGGCCCTATGACAAGAGATGGATGATTCAGAATAACTTCTTGGGGGAAAAGAGAGTTAAATGAGACCCCTTAATGTGCGTCTTAGGCGGGCCCTGCGCAAAGAAGCGGTCGAGGGATAATCCAGAATGTTGTTTTTGATGAGGGCCATGATTTTGAGATCTTCTTGATATTTATTTGGATCATTGTCGAACTTTGGATTAAGATAGACTGTCAGAAAGATTAGCAACTGCTTGGGAAACACCAATGACAATTCTAAAATCAAAAATCAACACTTCGTGTAGCGAAACCGACCGAACTAGTGATGGTCGTGCTCACAGGAATGTTCAGTTAAAGGAAATGGGTGTTTCCTGTCCTACCGATGGCAAAGCCTCCAAAGATGAAATGCTGGAAAACATTCTCAGAAAATATCGGTCAGCGTGGAAGAAACTAGCCAAGTTATAAAGTATCTGGAGTTCTCCGACCTCATAGAGATTCATCGTCGACATTTAAGTTCAGAGGGGATAGAGACCAGTTTTGCAGGGGTTTTACATAACCCCAACAGCTTGGGATATCTTCTCGATGTGGTCACGATTGGACAAAGTCAAAGCGATCCTTATCCAACACTGGCGGAAAAAGCGGCGGTATACGCATTCAACATAATTACCAGACACGTATTCGTGGATGGAAACAAACGAACTGGAATGACGGCAATGTTTTGGTTTTTGAACCTGAACGGAGCAGATCTGAGAGATATTACCAGCAAGGAAATTGTGAATGTGGCTCTTTCCATAGCCGAGAACAAAATGGCTTTTGATGAATTAATTCAGTGGATAGACCAGAGGATTATTTTTACAGATAAGTTTAAGTGATACCGTCACGCCACGTCTGGATCGAGGGATGGAGGTGGCCGAAGGCCAGAGCCGTTACAGGTGGGTGTCCCCAGCAAGGTAAGCCGATTACCCCTATACCCTGGGCGTGATTGTTCCTTCGGAAATAGACGGTTCAGATATAAGAACTTCGGCCGGTATGCCAAGATTTTTGTGCAGTTTCCTGATCATATCCAGGCTCAAGGGGAGTTGACGGTTAAGTATTTTGGTAACTCTGCCGCGACCGCCCATATATTTACCTAAGTCTTTGTCAGTTAAACCCATCTGTTCCATGCGGAATTTAATAGCGTCTACCGGATCAGGCGGATCGATCGGATAGTGCTTGGTTTCATAAGCTTCAACCAGAGTAACGAGTATGTCGAGCCTGTCGGATTCGGGAGTGTCCGGTCCTGAGTCCCAGAGTTTTTCTATTTCACTGAGTGTTGCCTCATAATCAGCTTCAGTCTTGATTGGTTTAATTTCCATATCTAGATCTCCTGGGCGTCAATCCGGTCATATTCAGCGTGAGTACCCACGAATCGAATGAAGACAATTTGCTTGTCGTATCTAATCCAGACGACAAGACGGTAATTATTGCCGCTAATATTAAAGACAACTCTGTTTTTAGCAAGCAAACTCGCGTGTTGATATCGGGCCTTTATATCTGCAGGGCCTTGCCAGACAGCCTTCTTAGTTTCTTCATACCAGGACCGCAACGGCTTTTCAGCCTCTGCGTGGCCATGCTGCCAAAATTCCCTCAGCTTTTTCATCGAAATGACTCGCACGAGTGAACTATAATGTTTTTGAGGTGTTGTATCAAGAAGACTGTTTAGAGGGATGTAGGCGGCGGTAGCCAGAGCCGTCACAGGCGGGTGGGCGCGGACATAGCTGTGATCTGTTCAGAACAGCCACCAACAAATAATCCATAGAGCCCAAACCTGTAGACTGAGAAAAGAGATGACATAAAATTTGTTTTCGGATGAGCGGCAGCGAATGGAACCCGGCAGGGTCGGAAAACGCCATTTTATGTAAGACCGCCCACTTGGAACCAACCAGGGTTCTGGAACGCGACGACAAACATGAATTAATCCGATGGGAAACAGGATGGTAAGACCGCCTGAGATGGCCGAGGAATGGCCGAGAAAGCCGCTGCGGGCACGCCTGTTGCCCGGCAAGGAACGTGCAATACAGATATTATCGGAAAGCACGTGACGTGACGGAGTATTAGCAGGCGGCGTGATATAGTCCGTAAACCAAGGAACGACGCCGCAATATGTAACGGGAAAAAGCAAAAGATGTCTGGCGGCGCGACGCTTGCCCTGGCCGAAACATGCGGGATCAAAACGGGAATTTAAAAAGAGCAACTGCATGTTGAGGGCCAGGGAAATGAAAGCGGCGTGATGGGCAAATAAATGAGCTTCGGGTGTCAAGAAACAATCTCGTATTCCCAAAATCAGGAAGATTATCGTGGGTCGCTAGTAACCACCCCTTAATAGCTTAGGGCCAGCTATTCTTTTCGCGAACCGCCAATGTACAGGAATTGAGGCCTGGCAATTAGTGGACCTTTGCGGAGTGGAATGTTCAATCCAACAGCCAGGATTTTCTGATCCCCCCCTCTGGTCATTTCCGTTTATGTCGTCACGGTTATGTTGGAACCACTGATTCGAGTTCAGTTGGCGTCTCTACACGCACGCGGTGGATGTCTTTCCGCTCTACATACCTGCTGTATGGTTAAAATTTAAAACCGCCTCTTCTATCAGAGGGCCCCTTGAATTCGTTGTGAGATGTTTTAAGCAACATTATGAAGAATATATCGGGCTGATGTTGGTTGCGCGCTTAAATCGCTCAGAGACGTTTAAATACTTGATGTCCCGAATTAACTGTAAACCGAGAAAGGAATGACAAAATTGTCTGGAAATGATTTATTTTGGGATATGGAACGACATTTGTCCCATAGAAATCTTTATTAAAATCTTGTAAACCGTTATTATAGCGGTGTCGAAGACAGAGGTCGCTGCGTGAGATTTGCGGATCATCACAACGGGAAACCACGTCTCATAACTAAAAAACAAGCAACGGTCGGCACGATAATTGGGTGAAATCATTGAAATGATTACTAAATCAGCGAGAATGGGGTTCAGGTGGTCGCTGGTTCAAATCCAGTCGCCCCGACCACACCTTCCTAAGTATTTCCAATCTGTTAACCATTGACAGCCCGCTTCGGCTTGCAAATATACCCGGTGAAAAAGTTCCTTTGCCCTATGCCGGGATTTTTGGCGTTCTTCCAACCGCCAGTTCGTGAACCGGTATCAAGATATCAGCTTCTTCTTTTATACGTTTCATACTTTCATACGCCTGGATCGCGTCCAGCAATACCCCAGGCGCTATTATACCCCCGCCTGAGGGAAAGTTTTCAGAATTGCAGCACAAACCTGTTATGATCGCTTTGCCGGCTGATGTTTGAATGACAACAGACTGCCCACCGGGTGTATGACCCGGAGTAAAGATCACACCTATGCCATCTACGATTTCTGTATCGCCTTCGATCACCTTCAGGTTTACCCCATCCAGAACATCAGGATAATATCGATGATCAATCGGGTGCGGATTCATGCAGAAATCGAGTTCAGCTTTCTGGACATAGAATTCAGCGTTGGAACACAATGAATCATTTTCGCAATGGTCATTGTGCAAATGCGTATGAATAACTATTTCAATATCTTCAGGTTTCCAGCCAATTGTCTCCAGGGCTTCTTCGAATGGTCTTACTGGAAACCCTGTTCTTTCCTCCAAATCATCTGGCGCCATAAATTCCTCAACACCTGTATCAACAAGTATTTTTTTGGCGCCTCCCATTATGGCAAAAGTGTAAATGGGTAATATTATGCGTTTTCCATAAAAGCGCTGGTAGGTCAATATTCCCTGATCGGTTTCATTAAAACCAACAGCCAAAGGGTGAATTGTGTAATTAGTTGGCATTGTTTTGTTACCTCTCAATCATGCGCTGTTTTAGACATTTCCGGAGAAAGAACGCATTAGTTTTTTCATGGAATAAGCGCTCAAGTTAACGTTACGGCGCAGGGGTTTTGCAGGAGCCCTCGACAATCTATAATGAAACCTCTGTCGTTTACAACGGGCGCAAAATGTATTTATATTTCAATTAATTATAGAAAGCTAGCCGAAATTCAATATATGTAACCGGGTGTAGGTTAGCGATGATTCAAAATATTGAAACACAGTTTCTTGATTTATTGTCATTTTCATCGGTCCTTTTGATGCAATAGGTGTGGAGCGGTTTATGCCCGTGTCCCTTTTTCAAAGCCGTTAATTATTTTATAGTGTCTGAAACCGCAGAGAACCGAAAAACAAAGATGGGTTTGAACAAAGATGCTTGAAGATAACCTGGGATCCAAACTGATGACCGCCAAGGAAGCGGTAGAGAAGTTTGTTAAAAATGGAGATCAACTGGCTTTAGGTGGTTTCACGGTGAACCGGAATCCAATGTTCATCGCCAGAGAGATAATCAAACAGCGTATGCAGCGTCTGCACGTTGTTTGCCATTCACATGGACAGGCCCTTGATCTGTTAATCGGCGCCGGATGTGTCAGCCACCTGGAAATCGCCTATGGGGGCTTGGGCAGATTCGCTTCAACCTGTATTCGTTTTAGAAAGGCCGTGACCTCCGGGCTCATAAAAATAGAAGATTATTCCAACTATCAGATGAGTTTACGATTCCTGGGCGGCGCGATGGGGCTGCCGTTCATGGTTACCAAATCTGGTCTCGAAACCGATATTGTGCGTCTCGATGGCTTTCCTGAAGAGGACAGAGGTAAGGGGAAAATACCATCAAAGAAACTTGAAATTGTCCCAAATCCTTTCGGGAAAGAAAATGATAAAGTTGTCCTCTTGCCGGCCCTAAATCCAGATGTATGTATCATTCACGCCCAATACGTCGGCGAAGATGGAACAGTCCGAATAAAGGGATTGACCTTTGCCGATCTGGAGCAGGCTAAGTCCGCGTCCAAGGTGATAGTCACATGCGAGAAAATTCTTTCCAGATCTGAGATTCGACGTGACCCAGACCAGAACTCTCTTCCTCCTTTCTTGATAGATGCGGTGGTAAAGGCGCCGATGGCAGCCCATCCGACCGCTTGCCACTATTTCTATGACTATGACCCATCACATCTGAGGCTGTACAGTAACATGGCCCATGATGACAATGACTTTAAGCGCTATCTCAAGGAGTGGGTTTATGACATACCGGATCAGGAGACCTACCTTGAAAAGATAGGGGTATCGCAGTTGCTAAAGATCAAGGCGGATCCTACCTTGGGATATGCTCCTGGACTAGATCGAAGGTAAAGGACAAGTTTTATGGGCGGATATTCCGAACTCGAGATGATGGCTATTACAGCGGGAAGGCTTATAAATGACGGTGACGTGGTTTTCGCTGGAACAGGAATTTCCATGTTGGCAGTCACCGTGGCCAAGCGCATACATGCTCCAAACTCTGTAGTTTTTTTCGAGACTGGAGGCATAGATCCTTCTTTGGACGAATTACCATTGGCGGTGGCGGATCCGAGAGTCATGGCCGGAGCGTCAATGAACTCGGGGCTGATTGAATCATTTTCCTTTCTTTCCAGCAGGAGACTAAGAACCATAGCTTTCCTCGGAGCCGCTCAGATTGATCGCTTCGGCAACCTGAATTCAACCTGCCTGGGCGACTATCATCACCCGAAGACCAGATTTCCGGGCAGTGGTGGGGCCTGTGACGCCGCCTCTCTGGCCTCCGGTTTTATCGTTTTTATGGAACACCAAAAGAGAAGGTTTGTTGAAAAGTTGGATTACTTTACCAGCCCTGGGTGGCTTTACGGTGATGACTCTAGGGAGAAAGCCGGGTTCCTTAGGGGAGGGCCTATGGCTGTGGTAACCAATCTGGCGGTCATGGCGTTTCATCCGTCAACAAGAGAAATGATGTTGTCTGCACATTACCCGGGCGTTTCTCCCAAGGACGTAGCTGCGAACACGGGATTCGGAGTTGATTTGTCCAAGGCGACGCAGGCTATGCCGCCAACCGACCTGGAACTAAAAACACTCAGGGAGCAGGTGGACCCACAAAGACTAATCCTGAGCTGATTCGAAATTGAAACGAGCTTGTTCATATGACCGTTAACAGTGTGAACTCCGTGAACTTGTAATCCAGGAGATAATTGGGTGGAATGATCGGAATGAATAATAAATCCTGAGAGGATGCGGCTCATGTGACTGTTGGCCCAAATTCAGTAGTCTTGACCACCAAAAACATGGGGGTTATGAACGGAATTTGGAATTCCCAAATTGAATACTCAGGCATGACCTTTTCGGTTTTTTTGGAGGTAGATGACTATGAAAAACGTACTTAGATCTCTATCTTTTGTTTTTTCAGCGGGCTGTTTTGGGGGGCTTGTAAACAGCCTTGAGGTTTTCCTCGTTGGCCATTTTGGCGTTACAGAGGCCATGGGTGTCAAGATGGCCCCGGAATTCATGCCGATGTGGCTCTATCCAAGGATAGTGTGGGGAGGCGTCTGGGGGTTTACATTTCTAATCCCGGCCTGGCGAAACAAGCCGTGGATAAGGATTCTGATCTTTAGCCTCGGCCCAACGATTGGCCAATTATTTGTGGTGTTTCCTTACAAGTTGGCGAAAGGATGGCTAGGATTGGATCTTGGTCTGTTTACCCCTGTGTTTGTAATTTTTTCCAACCTTATATGGGCATTGTTCGCAGAGTTATGGCTGAAGTTGGTTTCGGACAAGTGGTAGTCAAGACTTCATAATCGCTCGAAACGGGTCACAGTTTTTTCAGTTAAAATACAATGTTTCGTCTCCTTGACCTCTGGTTTGGAAATCCCAGGGCAATTGTTGACAATTTTATTTTTGCTAAATGGTTTAAGTAAATTAATCAATATGTTAAAATGATGTTAATTTTAGTTCTAATGTGCTATTCTTGTCACGGATGCTTAATTGAATCAGGAGGCTCCTTGGATACGCGTTATCTATCTTATCTCTTTTACATGTTAGTGTTGATGAGTTTGCTAAGCTCCTGTGGAGGTAAGATGGTGAACACCGGCGTGGGTTCAATTATGGATGTTAATGATTACGGAACATTTAGATTTGCCTACCCAGACGGCTCCCAGTCGTGGAAAAGATTCAATCAGGACAGCGTGAATAAGGACATCAAAGTCGCCCAACAGAATCGCTTAAAACCGACCCGTTTCGTTGAGACACCTAAAGGTGGAACACTCACCTTTCCTGATGGCAAAACCATTTTGTACTACGACAACAAAGCAATCGAATAGTCTTGTTTTCTAAACCATTCCAGTCAGACAAAAATTTTCTTTTTTGACGAGGTGGCTTGCATCTCGGAAGATCGGAGAGCATCTTAATTAACCAGAAGGTGTTTCGGAGGACAAAAATAATGCCAATTTACGAATACAGATGTGAACCTTGTGATAATGATTTCGAAACTCTGGTATATGGATCTCAGGAAGTTTGCTGTCCAAAGTGCGGTGGTCCTGTGCAGAGAATCATGTCCTGTTGTAGCTTTAAGAGCGCTGGCGGAGACTTCAAGACCTCTGGAGGAGGAAAATCAAGTTGCGGGTCCTGCACGTCCACATCTTGCGCTTCCTGTCACTAGCCCGGAGTAAATGACGCGAAAAGGGAGGTATTAGCCATGAGTAATGTCGAAAGCCCACAGTTGAGACTTCAAAGACAAATCGATTGTCAAATTGAAGCGAAAACTAAGGATCCCCTGATCGAATGGGAAAAAGCGGATTGGGCCGAAGATCCCGGAACCGATGCGGATGAAGCCCCACTAAAATATCTTGCCCTTGTGCTGCTGGAAGCTATAGAGAGCAGGTCTGTGAGACTTTCTATAGACAAAGACAAAGGCGTAACAATTCTTGGTGATTCCACGTATGTTTTGCCCAAGGCTCCTGCTGCATACATCGCAAGAGGCTTGGAGATTCTCAGGGACATTGCGGGTATGGAAGGTGGAAACGCCCAGGGGAGAATAGCTCTAGGCATTAGGAATGACAGCCTGGATCTGATTATTCAAAAAGAGGCCGGTCTTCACATTATAAACATACCAGGAGTGAGCCCTGTCTAAGCTGACTCGCCCCTGTAGGCATTAGTAAGTAAATCTCGACTAATCCGGATCTTTTTCTTCTATGGCCTTGGCTTCATCCCAGTATCCGTCCAATTCAGTCATGCTGGTTTGTGGCCAGGTCTTTCCCTGGGATTCCAGGCGAGTCTCTATAAATTTGAACCGTTTTTCAAACTTGTCAGAAGTCTCATTTAGGCCAGCTTCGGGATCAATGCCCAGCCGTCTGGCGACATTTACAAGGGTGAAAAGCAGGTCACCGAATTCCTGACGTACTGTGTCAGGATTATTATATTCGAGCGCCTTTTTGAATTCGCCGATTTCTTCGTCAATTTTGGGCAATAATTCTTTCATGCCAGACCAATCGAAACCGACTTTCGCTGCCCTAGAAGAAAGTTGGTATGCCCTGCTCAGAGCGGGCAAGGACCTCGGAATACCGTCTAAGATAGATTTTCTTGATTTGATCTTTTCTTCTGAGGCCTTGATTTTGGACCAATTTTCAACAACCTCTTTGTCATTTGCCACAGACACATTTCCGAAAACATGGGGGTGTCGCCGTGTCATCTTTTCTATCACCCCAGATAACATGTCCGGAAGGGTCCCATAGCCGCATTCTTCAATCATGAGGCCCAGAAAAATCACGAGAAAAATCAAATCACCGGCTTCTTCAACCATTTCATCGGGGTCTACGCCATCAATGGCTTGAACGAGTTCATGGTATTCTTCAAGGACATAGGGATGAAAACTTCGCAAGGTTTGTTTTCGATCCCACGGGCAACCGCTTTCGGATCGAAGAGTTTTTATGAGTTGTGTCAACTGTGTAAATATTCCATCAACGTCATCACCTGTTTTCAATAAATTCATTAATTCTTATCCTTTTCGATCTATCCATAAATTTACTAATTTTATATAATACCTTTATGAGACGTATTTCCAACAAAGTTTGGATCTTGGAACACTTTCTACTGACGGAGGAGATTTGAATCCCTACTCGACCGTCGAAAATCCCGGCTCGTTGCGCCGAATAAGCTTTGATAATATTGGGGCCTTTCAAGCATTAGTTGGGGAATTCAATAATAACTTAAAACGTATAGAGAAGCTTCTTAGTGTAAAAATTTCCGTCAAGGGGAACAGTCTAAGTATTGACGGCGATCAATCCCCTGTTGAAATTGCCGAACGTTTGATAAAGCAGCTTTATTCACTTTCCCGAGAGTCTTATCCTATCCATCCTGCAGATATTGATCAGGGTGTGAAGATGCTCACGGACGATCCGGCCGCTAAGATCAGGGATGTCCTCAAGGAAGTCATTTTCACATCGCATAACAAGAGACCGATTACGCCCAAGACATGGAACCAGAAACAATACATTCAGGCCATTAGGACTTTCGACATTGTATTTGGGATAGGTCCGGCCGGCACCGGAAAAACCTTTCTGGCGATGGCGATGGCGATGGCTTCGTTTTCGAAAAAACAGCTCAGGAGAATTATTTTAGCTCGCCCTGCTGTTGAGGCAGGAGAAAAGCTGGGATTTTTGCCTGGAGACATGCACGAGAAAGTTAACCCTTATCTCAGGCCACTTTATGATGCTCTCCATGACATGATCGACCCAGAGAAAGTAACTCGTATGGTGGAGCGCGAAGATATTGAGATAGCCCCTCTAGCTTTTATGAGGGGCCGAACCTTGAATGATTCTTTCGTTATTTTGGATGAGGCCCAGAACACGACCTCAGAACAAATGAAGATGTTTTTGACAAGACTTGGATATTCATCGAAGGCTGTTATTACGGGAGATGTGACCCAGATCGATCTTCCCGCAGGGATTAGATCAGGGTTGGTAGAGGCTAGAGCGATACTCCAGAATATTGAAGGAATATCATTTGTGACATTCTCGGAACAGGATGTTGTAAGGCACCCTCTTGTTCAAGAGATAATAAAGGCGTATGAAAACCGTGTGACTGACATAAGGAATCGGAGATAATCTGCGATGCATGAGCCATCGTCAAAAAATAAAAATTCCTCGAAGCATTCCTCCAAGGAGAAGACCAAGGATTCGCTGATCAAGAGGAAAAGCTTATTAAGCCGTATTCTTCCGGAATGGGCGCAGAGGTTGCTTGATCCCAAAGCAAAATTGTGGGCTCTGTTGATAGGGGTGTCCTTGTTTTGCGCATTCCTGCTTGCCCCAAGATCTTTCCAGGTCTATTCCCTGACAATTGGTGAGCCCTCTCCTGAAACTATTCTTTCCCCAATCACATTCCAAGTTATTGACGAAGCGGCCACGAACAAGAACCAGGAAGAAGTTCTAAGGTCGGTCTTACCTGTTTATGACCTTGATGAAGAAATGGTAGATGATGTTCAGGCTAGGATAGCTAACGCCTTCAATTTCATGAAGAACTATCTGGCCGCCGAGGCGGAAAACAAGGCTAGAGAAGAAGATAAGGCCAAGGAAAATAAACCGAGCCAGGAAAACAAGAGTTCTCCGGCGAAGGTGTTTCAGCCAATGGATGACAATGCCCTTCGTTCCAGATTTGAAACCTTACTTGGCGCCGATGTTTCTCCGGCTAGTTTCGCAGCGCTCAAAGCGGCGGGTTTTAACGCTAGAGTGCAAAGAGACTTGCAATCATTGGTAATTCCACTGCTTCTCAAGGGTGTTGTATTGAGCAGAGAGCTGCTCTTGCGAGACGGAAAACAGGGCATTTTGATTCGATCCAAGTCAAAGGAGAAACTTGAACCGCTGAAAGATGTATCCTCCCTCTACGATCTCAAAGAAGCAATGGAAAAGATCAATGAAGAGGAACGAGACACATCTGATGACACGTCATTGACCGAAGCGATAAATAAGATCGCCACGGACCTGATAAACGTAAATCTTACTTTCAATCGGGAGAAAACTGCAGCTCTGAGACAGGAAGCTCTTGCTTCAGTAAAGCCAGTGTATTTTCAGGTGGTAAAAGGAGAACCCATAATACGTGAGGGAGAACCGGTAAATGAAGCCCATATAAGGAAGCTTGACGGCCTGAACAAGGCCAACCCGGCGTACAGCCGATATGGAATCGTAGCCGGCCTCGGACTACTCTTGATATTATTGATTCGTCTCAGTCTATACTTTTCAGAAAGCTATCTGGATAGAACCAAAAGGGCCTCTGAAGATTTGGTATTGCTATCGGTGCTTCTTGTTGGAACCATCATCATTATGAAGATTTTCGTTCACATTTCTACGTCAGTATCAGCCTCTTTCAACAATGTGAATCCTCAATCTTCTTTTTTCGCTGCTCCCGTAGCGACTTCAGCCATGCTAGCGTCGCTCATGATTGATCCTCGGCTAGCCTTCCTCTTTGCGGTCCTAACTTCCCTGGTGGCTTCATTGGCCGTGGAAGGTGACGTTTACCTGTTTGTTTTTTTCTTTCTAGCGTGCGTAGTGGGCCTGCATGGAGTCAGCAAGGTTTCTGATCGAACAGCTATCCTCCGAGCCGGTCTGGTGGTAGGGCTGGTGAACATGATTGCCGTTCTCGGAGTCAAGTTGGCTCTGGGGCAGTTGCAGAGAAGTCAGGACGTATATGAGATCGGTTTGGGTTTTCTCGGGGGAGTCATTTGTGGTCCTATAACTCTCGGTCTGGCGCCTCTTCTCGAAAGATTGGGATACACGACGAACATCAAGCTCCTAGAAATTGCCAACCTCAATCACCCTTTGCTGAAACAAATGGCTATAGAAGCGCCTGGAACCTATCATCATTCCATGCTGGTCGGTAATCTGGCGGAAGCAGCGGCTGAAGCTATCGGAGCAAATCCTCTATTAGCTAGGGTGGGGGCTCTTTACCATGATATCGGAAAGATCGCCAAGACGTCCAAACCTACATATTTCGTAGAAAATCAGATGCGTGGTATCAATCCGCATGATCGGCTGGAACCAAGCATGAGCGCGCTGATATTGGTGTCGCATGTGAAGAATGGTGTTGAGAAAGCGAAGGAATACGGATTGGGCGCTACTATTATAGATATAATTCAACAGCATCATGGGACCGGCCTGATTAAGTTTTTTTACTATAAGGCAGTAGAAAAGACTGACAAGTCGAGGCTTCCTGTGGCGGAAGAAAAATATCGTTATCCTGGCCCATTGCCGAACAGTAAGGAAGCTGCTTTGGTTATGCTGGCGGATGTAGCCGAAGCTGCCTGCAGAACCTTACCTGATCCGACTCCAGCCCGTATCCAGAAAAAAGTTCACGGGTTAATCATGAACCTTTTTGGAGAGGGCCAACTCGATCAATCCAATCTCACCTTGAAGGATATACAATCCATAACGAAATCTTATGTAAGGGCTTTGCAAGGAGTGCTTCATTCTCGGATTGATTATCCGGAAGAATCAAATTCCCAGGACATGAATGATGGAGATCATCTTAGATTGGCGTCAGATAGAACCTCAAACGGACTTGACCCAGTACCAGCAGAGGGTGGAACAAATATTACGCGGCTTGGGTTGCGCTGAGGATTCGATACTATCAATCACAATAGTTGATTCGTCGATAATGTCGGAAATCAACTATAAATATAGAGGCAAAGAAGGCCCAACCAACGTACTTTCTTTCATTCAAAAGGAATCCGGAATTGCCTCGTGTGATCCCAATCTTCTTGGCGACGTCGTCATTTGTTGGGACAGGGTGGTTTCAGACGCCGGAAGCTTGGGGTATTCAGAGGATGAGATGCTGACCTATTTGTTAATTCACGGTATCCTGCATATAGTTGGATTTGATCATGACTCCGAACTCGATGCCCAAGCCATGGAAGCGATGGTTTCTAATATTTTTCAGGGGTTTTTCCCCGACAACTCCGAAATAGTCAGATAGTGTTTTCAGAAGAAAACGGGAAGCGGCCTGGTAATGTACATTGTGGGCAGTTCAAGAATTATACGCTAGACGAGGATAGTAAATGCGAAGACCTAAAGAAAAAGATGTTGTCCTGAGAGGAGATCAGCTCCTATGTCGTGGTGACATCATAACATTGATGGACGAGGGTACTCCGACCAGGTGCAAGATCTTGTCATGTCTTGGAGCGAACAACGGTTCATGTGTAGCCAGCGTGGAATTTATTGAGGGACCCAAAAAAGGAAAAAGGCTTGAGACTTCCCTAGTCGCCAAGGAGCAAAAAGTCAGTTAATTTTCTTAATGCCCGGCGCCTAGTCTCAAGCCTCTCCGGATTTATTGGAAAAAGTCCAGTTGTGAAGACCAGTTATCTACGTTTTGAAGTGTTTTCAGATGGCCCCTGGATCTCAATACGGTTATGCTATCCCAGCCACTCCAGACCCATTCAGAGATCTGAACGCAGCAGTCAACATTCTAACGTGTTCCATTTCAGCCCTTATTAGCTGATCGATTTCTGATTTGCCTTCCGGATCCGGCAATAGTTCTTTCATGCCGATAAAAAAAGTCACAGAGTCCTTTTCGAATTGAATCGCCATGTTCAGCGCTTCCTCCGACGAATCGACACTATTGAGTCTGGAGACAGCCGCTTCCACGGTGAAGATATGAGTGTCAGCCGATGCCTGCAGATAGCTTTCCGCAAGGCCTTCTGGATCCCAGACGCTCGGAGACAAGCCTTTTTCCGGTAATGAGCCTCTGAGTATCTTGAACGACTCAATATGATGGGCCTCCATGTCGGCCAGTTCCTGGAACAGTTTCTTTGTCTCTGAATCTTTCGCTTTTGCTGCAGCCCCCGAATAAAAGGCGTGTCCATTTTCTTCAATCCGGACAGCCATCGTGAAAACATCTTCAGCGGTGCCAAAAACAAACATAACAAACCTCCGATTTGCGGGTTCCTGAAAATTAAACTGCGAAAACCAAGTATAACAGATTTTAGTTTTTCATCACTCCAAGAGCAACGCCCTAATTTCCCGCCCGCAACTAGAAATAAGGCGCCTATATTGTCTTGTACACGTTTAGACCTATTTTTTCAGTCCTGCCGTAAACGAGTTGATTTCCTCCTGAAGAGGCTACAATAACAGTTTTTCCTGACTTGGACGGTCCCAATTCCTGAGAAAGGTCTACGACGATGCTAAGATTATCGGCTGTTACGCTCATTTCTAGGTTCCTGAAGGATTTTTTGTTACCTGACCGTTTGCTCAGCCCCATCTCCTTGTACACATTTAGGCCTATCTTTTCGTTTCTGCCCGGTACCGTCTTGTTTCCTTCCGTGGAGGCTACAATAATGGTCTTACCCGATTTTGACGGCCCGAACTCCTTTGAAAGATCGATGTCAATTGTCAGTTGATCACCCTGAACTTTCAAATCAATGTTTTTCATTTTCTGTGGAGCGCTGCGCGGGGTCTTGGGAGGTCCAGCTTTTTTGGGCTCCATTATGTTTTCATCTTTTAAATCAATTAGGCTTGAATGACCTAGAGGCCACTCTAATACACCGAAATCATTTCCCGCCAACAGGTCCCTGACTTTTGGATCTAACGAGAGAACGCGCTGTAAATCCTGATCAGAAACCAGTTCAGGAAATCTTGCAGATGCTTGAAGCAATTGTCTGATTGAGAAAATACTCATTTCTTTGGAGGGATTTTCATTGCTCAATAACTCTCCCAGAAAGCGTCGAGCTTTGGTGAAATCCTGAAAAGCTTCCTTAAAACTATTTATAAGGTTGACGGCCTCTCCGGCCAGTCGTGTTTCGATTAAGCCCCTATTCTTGTCCGTCACAAAAAGTTTCCATTTAGCTGGAGTTGGTGATCCTTCCTCTTCGTAATAATTTCGGAAATCCTCGGAACTTACCAGGAACTCGAAACCTTCTTCTGTCCTTACCCTGAAGGGGGACTTTTCCTCATCAACCAGTTCGACTGAAGAGCCCGGTTTCGAACCTAGGAATTGCTGGCGTTTCTTGGGCATATAAACTCCTTGTCAACACGCTTCGGGTCATATCTTATATATTACAGCATGGATAAGGTCCAGTCTGAACCAAATTCATAGGCAGAAAATAATTCCTGATAATCACGAAACACAGCCTGATGTTGAGAATCTAACGCCCTTTTTTGTCAAGAGTCCATGTCGTTGACGCAACATCCAAGACGCCGGCGATTGTTGTTGACTTTCATGGTATTGGTATTTACCAATAGACAAGCCTCTAGTATCAACCTACTAGGTCGAAAGATCTTCAGATACGGGCCAAAGGAGCCGGGAAATTTGGGAAATATTGACTCCCTTGCGGAGAAAGTACTTCAAGGAGATGTTCGGGCTACCGCCCAGCTCATAAGGAAGATAGATGATGGAGACAAACGGGTCTTTTCAGATTTGGCTACCCTCTATGGCCATGCTGGACGGGCTTATGTGATAGGTTTTACCGGATCACCCGGGGTTGGGAAGTCCACACTTGTGGATCGGATCATTACACGTTTTCGAGAGGACGGGAAGGCTGTTGGGGTCTTGGCTATTGACCCCACTAGTCCCTTTTCAGGTGGAGCGATTCTTGGTGACAGAATTCGAATGCAACGTCATTTCCTTGATGATGGAGTTTTCATTAGGTCTCTGGCCACCAGAGGAAAATTTGGAGGCCTGACAAGATCCACATCCGACGCCATAGTGATTTTGGATGCAATGGGAAAGGATGTGATAATTGTTGAAACTGTAGGCGTGGGCCAGGATGAGGTTGATATAGTGAACAGCGCCCACACCTCTATCGTAGTGACCGTGCCCGGCATGGGTGACGATATTCAGGCAATAAAAGCAGGGTTAATGGAAATTGGCGATCTGTTTGTAGTCAACAAAGCTGACAGAGATGGGTCCGCCAAGACAGTGAGAGAGATCCTGTTTATGCTTCAGATGAATGAGGATCGTATTCGTTCTTACGGTTGGGAGCCAACAGTGGTTGAATGCGTAGCTACTCAGGAAAAAGGGGTAGACGATGTCTATAACGCGATTCTCAATCACAAAAAACACTTGGAAAACCTTGGCAAAGACCGCCTCCGGGAGCTAGAACGTCACAGAGCCTTGAACCAAGTTATGGACCTTTTCAAAGAAGGGCTCCTTGAAAGGGCAATGAAAAAAATTGGCGGGAAGAAAACCATCGACAAGGTAGTCGAAGACATACTCTGTCGAAACACCAATCCATATCGATCGAGTTCAGAATTGCTTGATATTGTGATGAACCATGACAACAGCGGCGCAAGAAACGATTTGGAAGGACCATAATTTAACGACCTACACGACGTGGGAAACGGATCATATAAACGGGTATGTTAGCTCAACTAGAGAATCTGGTTCTAGCCACACGAAATAAAGGGAAGATTGTCGAGATGACCAACCTATTGCATGGGTGTGGCGTCATAATACAGTCTCTGAATGATTTTGCCGAAATTCCGGAAGTTGTCGAGGACGGCAACACCTTTGAGGCTAATGCCTTGAAAAAAGCTCGTTTCGTTGCATCAACACTGGATCTTGCTGCGTTGGCGGATGATTCGGGTCTTTGCGTTGACGCATTGTCTGGAAGACCGGGAGTATTGTCCGCTAGATATTCCGGGCCCAATTCGGATGATAGACATAGATATTTGAAAGTCCTGGATGAAATGACAAACATCGAGGACCCTTTCAGGACGGCAAGATTCGTCTGTGTGCTGACGCTGGTACCACCAAATGGCGAGGAAAAGCTGTTTCACGGAGTATGTGAAGGAAGGATTTTGAAGGAACCTCGCGGAACTGGAGGTTTTGGCTATGACCCTATTTTTTATTTTGAAGAGTTTGGGATGTCTTTTGGGGAAATGGATCTGGAAACAAAAAATCTTGTAAGCCACCGTGGTAAGGCTTTGAGACTTTTTGCCGATTTTGTGAAATCAATGAGGAGATCGAGTGAATAATTGGACAGGGTCTGGCAATTTGTGATTGCGGGCTTCATCAGTTTACCTTCTCGGCGCTTGCCATTTCTTATGTAAAGATTTATAAACAGCATGTTCGGGGTGTAGCGCAGCCTGGTTAGCGCGCGTGCCTTGGGAGCACGAGGCCGCCGGTTCGAATCCGGCCACCCCGACCAGTCGCCTTCCTATATCTCTAGTCTCAATTTCGATTTTTGAATCGCCATATGCGATGAGGTAGTTGTATCTTTTCTGCCAAATTGGGAGAGGGGGTTACGGTGAGCCGGTTCCTAAAAAAGTCCTTCAAATATTTTACGGTTTTTCTTGTTATTTTCATTCTCGGAATGGTGTATCCAACAGTTGGGGAATCCAAGGATTTCTCAGCTTCATTCAACCTTACCATACTTTATATGAATGACGCGCATGGCCACTATCTGTCCGAAAAGCAAGCCAATGGACAAAAAGTAGGTGGATTTGCCAAGGCCATGACCCTCATTGAAAAAATCAGAGAATCCAATGAGCGAGAGGGTAGGGACACATTGACACTCATGGCTGGGGATCTCCTAACAGGCACGGCTTACAGCGCTGTTTTCAAGGGTGAACTCGGTGTCCGACTCATGAACATGATGGGATTTTCCGCCATGGTAGTTGGCAATCATGAATTCGATTTTGGACTTCCCAATCTCTTGAAACGTCTGAAACCGGCGATGAAATTCCCTCTGTTGAGCGCCAACACACTGTACAAGGATGGTAAGCAGGTGTTCAGACCGTACATGATCAAGAGATTTCGAGGCCAAAAGGCCAAAATATTGATTTTGGGTCTCACAACTGAGAAAACTCCTGAACTCACCCACCCCAAAAACGTGAAGAGACTGATTTTTGAGGATCCCGTCAAGGTAGCGCAAAAAATTATTCAAGAACAGGGTCAGGACAAATTTGTCATAGCATTGACTCATCTGGGTCTGGAAAAAGACAAAAAACTCGGGATACTGTGTCCCGGTATTGATGTAATAATTGGAGGACATTCACATACGTCTGTTTTTGACCCTATCAAACTTAACGGGACGCTTGTGTGTCAGGCTGGCGCCTATTCCAATTATCTCGGGCGACTGGATGTGAATGTCCTGAATGGCCAAATAGAAAAATATGAGGGCCAATTGATAAGACTTGATGAAAATGTTCCGGATGATCCCCGTATTACTTCTGTCGTGGAGAAGTACAAAGCAAAGATGTCCCCATTTTTCAATGAAGTAATTGGATCCTCAGATGTCTCGCTGGACGCCAGCCTCAGCGCTGTTCGGTCTTCGTCCTCCAACCGATTGGCCACGCTCGTAGCGTATGTGATGGCCCGGGCTGTTGGAGCCGAAGCAGGTATAATCAATGGGGGAGCGATTCGTGACGGTATTAAGATTGGGGCCATTACAAATAGTTCTGTTTACAGCGTCCTACCTTTTCAAAATCTGGTCATGAAAGTAGTGATGAAGGGATCAGATCTTGAGTCGGTTTTGCGCCGCAGCCTGAACTTGCCGGAACGGAGCGGAGGGAAACTTCAGGTGTACGGCCTCAAATATGAAGTTAACAATGACTTGTTATCCGTTAAGGAAGTCGGCTCCAAAAAGTTCAACCCGAATGATTATTATTCAGTAGCTATAAGTGATTTTCTCCTTGCTGGTGGGGATGGCTACCGGCAATTCGCATCAAAAGCAAAGTCTGTTTACCCCTATGGTCTATCGGTTAATCAGATTTTCTGCGACTTTATAAAACAAAATAAGGTGATCTCAGAAAGTTTGCTGGAATCTATAGATTGATTTTACAATGTCCGGACTAACCAAAACAGTTACCCGATGGCACATGTAGTTTAAGGGCCGTTAGAAAAGAGCGCTTGTCTATCTATTGGAACGAGCGTTTCTTTTTCCGAGTTCACGGATAACTTGCCACAGCTAGTCGTAACGACGGTCCAGCGATCGGTATTGAATCGCTTCAGACACATGTCCAGACCCGATATTTTCGCTACCATCGAGATCGGCTATAGTTCTAGCGATTTTCAAAACCCGGTGATATGCTCGAGCCGACAATCCAAGTCGATCCACAACCTTTTCAAGAAAGTCGAGTGATTGTTTGTCTAGAGCGCAGTATTTGCGAATTAATGATGATTTCATATGAGCGTTCGAGAAAATGTTATGCTTGCCCAGCCGTTCTAACTGAGCGGATCTGGCTTGGTTAACTCTGTTCCGAATTATCTCCGATGATTCGCTCATTTCAGTTCCAGTAAGGTCCCTCCATTCGACCGATGGAACCTCCACGTGGATGTCAATCCGGTCCAGCAATGGTCCGGATATTTTCGCCCAATAACGCTCAATTGTTTGACGTGAACACAGGCACTCGTGTTTCGCGTCTCCCCGGTAACCGCAAGGGCAGGGGTTCATGGCCGCCACAAGCATGAAACGGGCTGGAAAAGTAATGGCCACATGAGCCCTGGATATGGTTACCTCACCATCTTCCAGCGGTTGTCTCAAGACTTCAAGCACGTTTTTTCTAAACTCGGGCATTTCATCGAGAAACAACACCCCGTTATGAGCCAAGGAAACCTCTCCTGGGTGTGGTATAGCTCCACCTCCTATGAGTCCTGCGTCAGACACCGTATGATGAGGCGATCGAAAAGGCCTTCGGGTCACTATGGATTTGTCCTTACCCAACAAGCCCGCGGCGGAGTATATCCGTGTGGTCTGGAGAGCTTCCTCAAAAACCGGTTCGGGAAGAATCGTGGGAATTCTTTGGGAAAGCATGGTCTTTCCAGAGCCCGGTGGCCCCACCATGAGTACGTTGTGACCTCCAGCAGCGGCGACTTCCACAGCTCTCTTGGCGTATTCCTGTCCTTTTATATCGCAGAAGTCGACTTGATAATCTCCTCTTGTTTTTACCTCATGATTTCCACTTGGTCTTGCCGGTTCAATAGATATTTTGTCCATAAGAAAACCTACAGCGCTGACCAGATTTGAAATACCCAAAGTATCGATCCCTTCAACTACAGCAGCCTCAGCCAAATTTGATTCAGGAACCATGATACCCATGAATCCCCTGTCACGAGCCGCTATCGCGAGGGAGAGAACTCCACGGACTTCCTTGACGGTTCCGTCCAACGAGAGTTCCCCCACTATCATGTATCTGTCCATTTTTTCAGGTACAAGGAAATTCAGGCCAACAAGAACGCCAAGCGCAATTGGCAAATCAAATCCTGAACCTTCTTTTCGCAGACCCGCCGGCGCAAGGTTGACTGTTATGCGACGGGCCGGAAAAGGGAAGCCACTATTTACGATTGCCGATTTTACCCGTGCGGCGCTTTCCTTTACTGCGCTGTCAGGCAATCCAACAACGGTTATCGCAGGCAGTCCATTGTAGACATCGATTTCAACCTCTACCGGATAGGCGTCAATCCCAACCAATGCTCCGGAATGAACTTGAGCTAACAAATTAAGGATCCCCCCTTCAAAGTCATTCTACAATATGGTAGTTAGCTATAAATATGGTATGTTTAACCAATAAACATTAATTATAATAGCAGACTATGTTTGAAGGCGCAAGTAACTTATAATTCTTAGTTAGGCTATCTTTAAGACTTTTGTATTCAAGTCGGCCAGTATTTTGTTTCTATACTGATTTATCGAAGCTCCGTTGGACATCACCATATCAAGTTGTCGAGTATGAATGATTAGGTACCCAAGGATTCTGAGTTTGTCCTCCATGACGGCTTGATCGAGTCCTTCGACACGCGCGAACGCGCTATCCTCTCTTATCTCTGATCTGAATTCGAATCTTTCGAGAATCTCTCCTACGAAAATTGCTCGACGTCTGCGCCTTGGAAAATCAGCCGCGCCTCCTTTGAATGTGAATCTCACATAATTTTCTGAGGATCTTTCACTGACAAGCGCTTCTATTGTCGAAAAGTGAAAGCCAAACCTTGATGACAGGCTACAGAAATTCCTGGAAAGCATGAAATAGTTTCTGGCCGAATAAGCGGAGCGCATTGAAGGATCCAAGGCAGGATTTGTCGTAGCCTGCATTAGCACAGACATGAATCCCTTTGCGTCGACAGGTGGTGGCCCCTCCCACGGAACCGCTATTATGCCCTCCCACATAGCGAGCATAGGAATCGAAACGATGTTGTCGATATGCACGAATTTCCCATCGATATTCTCTTTGAACCCGTCGTCCAGGTTAATGATCCACCATTGCATCGGGACATCACAAACCAACTGTTTGCTTGACCTTTCGGAGAAACGGTGTTCCTTCCCGAAGTTAAACATTTCGTGGACCGATTTTTCATGACAGAACCGTGTAATATCGTGAAGTGTTGTGCACTTTCGAGGATGAAAATCGGGATTATCCGGATCAAGCAGGTTTAAAGGAACAATTTGTTGAGACACCTTTTCAAGTATTTCGAATATCGGGCTTCCGGCCATGAGGTTTTTCTTTGTTGCGTTACTGTTAAGCAAACTATCAATTTTGCCTGTATATACGCGATGTCCATCAGCGTCCACAGTAATTTCCTGAGCGTTTTGAAAGATTTCAGTAGCGCCTGCTAGGCCAAATATTGCAGGAATCCCAAATTCCCGAGACACGTTAGCAAGATGCCCTGTTATTCCTCCTATCTCAGTAATCACAGCCGAAGCGCTGCCAAGCATGGGGGCCCAACGAGGTAGAGCCTGGGCTGTCACTAATACTGATCCGGCCGGGAATTTGAGCTTGTCGACATCATTTTTGACTATATATACCGGCCCGAACGCAACCCCAGGAGAGGCAGTCTGGCCACCCGCCGCAACTGTTAGGGATTGATTTTCCAGTTCGGCGTTCAGAATATTTTCATCAATGTTTCGGAGTTCGATTTCCTGGAGGGGTCTGCACTGCAAGATAAAAATAGATCCATTTGAGTCAATGGCCCATTCAATGTCTTGAGGGCTCCCGTAAAAATCTTCAAGTGTGTCAGCCATTTTTGCGAGATCTAAAGCCTGGCCGTCAGATATCGACTGGGTCTTGCTTTTCTCTCCAGTCAATTCTTGTCTACAAACACCTTCTTCTGGAAAACAAACAAATTCGAGTTTCTTGTCTCTGAGAGATTTCTGATGAATTTGGAAAGTCTCGTTGCGAGAGACTATAAATAAATCAGGGTCTATGGATCCGTCAACAACAGCTTTTGGAAGCCCCCACACCGAGTTGATTAGAATTGAGCGATCTCTGACGTTCAGCGGATTGCAGGAGTACATTACTCCTCCAGCCGCAGCGTTAACCATTGCCATGCAACCCACGCACATGGCCACATCTTCGTCGGGAATTCCACGATTCAACCGGTAGGTTATGGCTGGAAGGCTGTACTTACTTGCCACGATATCTTTATACGAATAAATGATGCTTTCAGCGCTGACATTGAGAGTAGATCGAAACTGACCGGCAAATGTAGTTCCTGATGAATCTTCTCCAAGAGCGCTGCTGCGCATCGAGACACGTACGCCCTTGCCCTGATTTTTCTCGAGAAATTGATAGGCCAGGAGTATTTCGTTTTCCAGATCAGAAGGCAGGGAAGCGCTGATAATGAGATTCTGCAGATCCGTGCTTAACCGATACAGAAGGTCAATTCTTTCGGTATTTGTGGCCTGAACTCTCCGATCTATCTCAGCTTGTAGATCATTGTGGGAGACGAACCTTTCGTAGCCTCCCGCTGTGACCACGAATCCATCAGGAGTAGGTAGGCCGATCTCATTTCGGATTGTCCCTACATTGGCCATCTTAGCCCCAGCTTCATCGAGGCTGTCTCGGGTAACTTCAGACAAAGGTAATACCAGCCTTTCGGTTTGAAAGACTTTCTTATAGGCCAATGTCAAGTTAATATGATCTCTAATGTGTTTAAAGGAGTCATAAAGTTCCCTATACTTGCCTGGAGCCAATTCATCCAGGTGTTTAATCATTCTGAAAACATTTACTGATACCCCTGTACAGTTCGAGCGAACAAAGGACATTCCGAATGGTCGAATACCCTGGAGAGCTTTCTCAAGATCGGTCATTATCTCAAGAGCTTTGTTATTGGCAGTAAGTAGCAGTTTGAAGTTGTGATAGCGGTGAGCAAAAGCCGCCCGAAGATCGTCAACACTATGAGAAGCGGAACCGACGCTACGGTTCCTAAAAAAGAATTTCCTTAGAAATGCAGGAAACTTGCTCATAATATTAGCGGCCTCAATTCGCTCTCAAGGGAACAAAAAATATATTGCCGTGAGTCTCGATTAAAATCGAACTGCGCTGCAATGGTCAGGTCGAAATTTTTCCGGAAATTCGCGGATATAATTTGCAGAAGGAAAGGAGTCGCCCCAAAGTGTTGAGCGACTCCTCGTTTTTCGAGGGGCCTGTTTGCAAATTCTAATGCTCTTTTTTCCCTCCTGCCTTCATTTCCAGGCCTATGCCTTCAAACAGAAACAAAATGGCAATGCCCCACCATAATGTGTAGATTACGTAAAAAACAAGAGAAAACGACAGCATACCAGCCTTTGACACAGCGCTTCCAGCCTCAATGCCAAAGAAGTTGTAACCGACTTCTACACCCCTTTTTATTACCGTATCAACAAAGGCCGCTTCCTTGAATCGCTTCTGACGGGTCAGATCCTTGTTTACATCTTTGAGCCCATTCCACCATGCGGCCATGACATCGAGTCCCTGCAAACCATACTTGGCTGAGAGTTCAGAGTCACGGTTGTGGAACATGGCGCCGGAGTCACTAATAGCAGCGCCAAGGACTTCTCCTAAATCACCTGAAACCTCTAGTTGAGCCCCTTCTCCAGTTATTTTCGCCCCTGCAGTTTTGAAAACCTTCGCCGTACGCTGACCCAATTCCGATGTCTTGAGCTTTATGTCGACCTTGAATGTCCTTCCCATAAATTCCTGATTCTTTTTTTGCAGATCTGGTATGAAATATGTCGAACCCTTGGCTATCGTGTTAAATAGCTGATCTGAGGCTTCAAGAGCGTTCTTATTGTTCCCAAAATTTGGCGTAAACATGATCCCTAGGACCACGAGAAAACTTATCGCCAATACGAGCCCTTTTACAAAGTGTTTCTTATCACGTACCAGCATGATCTAAACCTCCCCTCTAAGCGTCTTGGTTCCCGCTATGAACTTGCTTATAACCCACACTCCAAAGACGCCGATAACGATCCAGAATATAATTGCTCCAACGAATTCTATCCCCAGGGCTAACGATCCGGAAATATCGATAATTTCCATTTTTTTCAGTTTTTCGGGCATGGCGAAGAATCTGTTTATAAAACCCGCCAGAATTGTGATGGCGTAAAATCCCCTTATATGAATTCCTTTAACCACTTTGGTAGTTAAGGCTCCAACTTGAATCCCTATCAGGGATCCGAGAAGCATACCCATGGCAAGTGTGTAAAAAATGAATCCATACACAGCATATTGAAAAATGGCTGCATAGCCGGCAGTGAAGATAATCTGGAGAATGTCAGTTCCAACTGTAGTGAAAGAGGAAACACCCAAAACGTAAACGAATATGGGAAAAGTGAGAAACCCTCCGCCTACGCCCATTATAGCGGCGGCAAAACCAACAATTCCTCCGCAGATTGCTACAAAAAGAGCGGGGATCTTTTTGCCTCCAGGGGTGAGATCTTCGTCAAATGTGATCAAAGGAGGGATTTTAGCTGCTTGCAGCTTTGCCGGGAGACCAACTTTACCTGAAGCTGCGGCTTCTCCATGCGCGCTTTCTCCCCCGTGAGCCCCAACATCACCTTCAGATTTTCTCAATTTCAGAAAGTCTATGAGCGCATAAAATCCTAAAAAACCCAGTAGTACTACATAAACGATGCTGATGAACAAGTCGCTCAGCACCGGATTGTATTCATAGATAGCTCTATTTATATAGCCCCCGCCGGTAACCCCAAGTCCTGAGCCCACAAGAAAGGCTATGGCAAGCGAAACCGAAACGTTTCCGAGTTTCTTGTGCACGACTGTACCCATGATGGCCTTGGCGAAAATGTGGAAAAGGTCGGTTCCCACTGCCAATATTCCTTTAACCCCTATACTCATAAGAGCAGGAGTAATGACAAAGCCTCCGCCGGCGCCGATGCATCCTGTGATCAAGCCGGCGCATAAACCTACCGCCATTGAAACTAGAAAGATTGTAGGGTTGTAATAGGATGGCTGGTATGCTTTTTCACCCCCGAGATACTGATCACTAGCGAGCGCCAAGCCTGTCAACGCCGCTGGAATCAACATTAGCGCAAGAATCCGAAGCCTTTTTTTGTCCTTCAGGATATTCATGGACATCTCATAATCCCACTTTGCGTGGGCCATGGAGGCCTCCATTAACATCCTATAAAGTTGTCTGCCCCACTTCATTAGTTTGATCCTCCATCTTCTGGATTACTTATCCTTTGATTCTAGAACAGGTGTGCAATAGTCATGCCCCGAACAAGGAGTTTTCGTGAGGTTTAACTTATTAGAATGATGGGGAGATTTAGATGGTCGGTCAGACGAGTTGTCGTTAGGACAAAACCGTTGGTGTCAATAATTTTTACAGAATGGAAAAGTACAATCAGGTATCGGATTTGAGTAAATCAAGACCTTTAGGCTTTTCCAGGACGGGCTAAAGCGCTCTCTACTAATAATTATATCAATATGTGAGCGCTCGTCGGGTTAGTTACCCGTACCGTAGCACTTTTTCTTATATGCGTCCTGAAGCTTGTACAGCAGGTCATCAATGTCTATCGGTTTCATTAAATAGTCGAAGGCCCCTAATTCCATTCCCTGTATTGCTACTTCAACATTAGCGTGGCCTGTCAACATGATAACTTCAACGGAAGGCGCAATCTTTTTGATTCTCCTAAGTGTTTCGATTCCGTCCATGTCCGGCATCTTTACATCTAGAACTACCACGTCGGATGGTGATTCTCCAAGAAGTTCCAGGGCCTTTTGGCCGCTGGACGCCGACCTTACGTCAAGTTTTCGTTTTCTCAATCTCTTAACAAGAGTCTCTACAAAGTCTGTTTCGTCATCCACCAACAAAACTTTGAATTCGTTCACTGATCTTTCCTCCCAGTTGCCTGGACTGATTTATGCCGGCCCTAGATACCTGAGACATCCAGAACCTCAAAAACATTGATCGAAAAAGACGTTCTCCTTCTTGCCGGAAAATCAGAATTCTTCGGATGGTTGAGCCTCTGACACTGACGTTTCAACTTCGGGTAGTTCATGCGAATTGGATACAGTTCGGTGGGATTCTAGAATTTTCTTCCTGACATCCGCCAATATTTCAGGATTTTCTCTCAGGAATCCCTTAACATTTTCCCTGCCTTGCCCAATTCTATCGTCACCGTAAGAATACCACGCTCCGGACTTTTCTACGATTCCGCTTTCTACAGCAAGATCCAATATTTCTCCAGCAGCGGAGATTCCTTCATTGTACATGATGTCGAATTCGACCTGCCTAAAGGGCGGGGCCATCTTGTTCTTCACGACTTTCACTCTTGTTCTGGAACCGGTGATATTCTCACCTTCCTTGATTTGGCCTATCCTGCGAATGTCCAGCCTTACAGAAGCATAAAATTTCAGGGCGTTCCCACCAGTGGTTGTTTCGGGGTTACCAAACATGACCCCAATTTTTTGACGGATCTGGTTCGTAAATATTACTGAGGTGTTGGATCTTGAAATGGCCGCTGTGAGCTTCCGCAAGGCTTGAGACATTAGCCTCGCTTGCAGCCCCATATGAGAGTCACCCATTTCCCCTTCGATTTCAGCTTTTGGAACCAAAGCCGCTACGGAGTCTATCACGATAACGTCCATGGCTCCTGAACGGACAAGTATTTCCGTAATCTCCAGGGCCTGTTCTCCCGTGTCCGGCTGTGAAACAAGTAACTCGTCAGTCTTCACACCCAGCCGCTTGGCGTAATGCACATCCAGCGCGTGTTCAGCGTCTACAAACGCGGCAAACCCACCTGTTTTCTGGGCTTCCGCTATCACGTGAAGGCAGAGAGTAGTCTTCCCAGAGGATTCAGGGCCAAAAACTTCTACAATCCTTCCCTGAGGAATTCCTCCAATCCCTATGGCCAGGTCTAGTCCTAGTGAACCCGTAGAAATAGCCTTAACATCCGGTATCACCCCAGCGTGTCCGAGTTTCATTATTGAACCGCGTCCAAATTGTTTCTCTATCTGGGTCACAGCAAGTTCGACGGCCCTTGAACGTTCAGTTTCGGGCTTAGCTCCTTCAATAGATTCAGTTGATTTCTTGCTCTTGGCCATTTACGATCCTTTCAAACTTTTCGACAAACAGTAACAATATAGCGCCCTCGCTACTTTGTGAAAAGACGATTCGAAAGCGTTACAACCCCTGGTGATTTTTTAGCTTCCAGGATTAACGGTCTACTGAGAATATAATCTTAGATCACTATAATACACCGATCCTACAAATGGTTCCTATATTTTCATGAAAATTATTTCAGCAAGTCGCAGGACGGACATTCCAGCTTTTCACTCCGATTGGCTCATAAATCGATTGCGGGAAGGGGTGGCGCATGTCGGTTCTCCTTTCAACAATAAGCTTAGATCAGTGTCATTGGCGCCAGAAAATGTTATCGCCATCATTTTTTGGACAAAAAACTCAGCGCCTCTTACGCGTTATTTGGATGAAATCTCAACTAGAGGTTATGATTTCACATTTCTATATACGGTGAACAATTATCCTAAACTTGTGGAACCTAATGTTCCTGAAATTGGTCTTACTATGAGAACTCTGGAACATCTGTTTGACCGTTACGGTTCAAGCGCGCTTCGATGGCGTTACGATACCATTATATTGACTGAGACCCTGAATAGGTCATGGCATATCAACAACTTTAGGAAATTATGCGGTATAATGGGACCACTGGTTGACGAATGTATATTCAGTTTTTGCGATTACTATAAAAAAACGAAAGCTAAAATGCGAAATCACTTACCTGATCATCATGAACCAACACAGGAGGAAGCCGTAAAACTTGCTTTAGAGTTGGCTGATGTCGCGTCTGAACATGGGATCAGGATGTTGTCCTGCGCACATGACTTCCTTTCTCAAGGACCGATCGGTTCCGCCAGATGTATTGACAGACAATTCCTGAAGCGAGTCGTTACTGCTTCCAACAAGTTGGAGCGCTTGGCGAACGTCAAGAGTCGACCCACAAGGAAAGGTTGCCGATGCGACTATTCTATTGATATAGGGGAATACAATACATGCGATCACAATTGTGTGTATTGCTACGCTAGTAATGAACACAGGATCAAGGATGACAGCAGAGTCCAAGAATCCTGAAATCAAGTTTAGGTAGTTAATATGTGGCATTATACTCAGATATTGACACCATGGATTTGAATCGGATAAAACTTGTTATTTTGGATTGCTAAAACCCGAAAACTGTTTATTATAGTTACATCTTTTTGATACAATTATTAGACTATAAAGTACCGGGCTTTAGAAATAGGAGCCCCATCCCAGTATGTTTTACAAATGACTGTTTAATATGAGGCTTGAGGAAACTCTTCCGGAAAACGACATGGATTTGGATTTGGCGGACGGCCTAGAGCCGGAACGTCTGGCTCTCCCGTCAACTTTAGCTATTGACGAGTCTGAAACAGAGAGGATCCTTAAATATTGTATACTGACTGCTTTTCTTATTCATGCGCTTCTTTTTTTCGTAGTGACCAGGATTGTTGGAGCCCAGCCCCAGAATGAGCTTCTCAAACCCGGAGAGAAGATTACGCAGGTGAGATTGGTAGAACCTCAGGAATCCTGGAACAGCAAGGAGCCGCCCCCAAAAGATGCCGCAGCAATTTCTGACAGGGATCATACAGCATTGAAACAGCGGTTACCGAAGATGCCTGTTCCCCCAAAACCTCCGATTGGATCTATGCAGGAACCCCCGAGACGAATGGCCTCACTCTCGCCGCCTATGGCCCCAGAGGACCTTATAAAGAAGAGATCCGAGGCCCCGGAGGAAGACGCCAAGAAGGCCTTGCAACAAGAACGAGTTCAAAAAAAAGCTAGAGTTCATGAGAAAGAATCGAGTTCTCAGAATTCTCCGCAGAAGAATCATAAGAAGAATATAGATCTTAGGCCGACTCCAGGTGAAATAGCCAAAGGCCTTTCCAGTTCATTCGCCGGCCCAAATGATTTTTTCCCTCAAGGAGATGTCGAAGAGGCGGTAGTAGATATAAATACAAGAGAAGATAAGTTCTTCTCATACATGCTTCACCTCAAGAGAAAGATCCAGGGGGTGTGGGTTTACCCAACATCAGCGGCTCACTCCGGCGTAGGCGGAAGTTTGGCCGTCGAATTTTCTATAGCGAAAAATGGTGAACTACTTTACGTGAATCTGCTCGATTCTTCCGGGCACAGCATTTTAGACGATTCCGCTATTAAGGCTATAAAATCGGCTGCGCCATATTACCCATTTCCTGCAAGGCTTCACGCCAAGAGGCTGCGAATTCGAGCCAACTTTATCTACATAACGAGCAGTTTTCTCCGAAACATAATGTGATTAAGCCTGCTTGACGAGTTCATTAAGAGGGCCACTACGAGATTCAGTCCAAGGCTGTCTGATTCATGTTTATTCTCGACTTTTTCTCGAGAATAAGGCTAATCTGTTGAAAGATAGCGGTTAATGAGCTAATATTGTGAGAAGAGCTTACAAGCTTTCTTTTTTCTCGTGAGGTGATTACCTCGCGGAACTGTGATTTGGGTACAAATGGAGGACACATGTCAGTATATGGTTTAGGAGCGCTGTTGACAGCGTTGTTATTGTCATGGGCAGGCGCCGCCACCGCCTACGAATTTTCCGGAAAACTGGAACGACTGGATTTTAACACAGTCACCCTATTGGGAAAGGACTGCGACAAGAAAATTGGTAGAGTCGCCCAGGAACAGAGGGTCCAGGCCGCCAAATTGCTGGGAAAATCAGTAAAAGTGAATTTCAAGAACCAAAAAGGTGAGGAGTGGGCCGTCAGTTTTGAAGCGTTGAAATGATTAACTCAAAAAAAGGGACGCTTTGTAAAAAAAGCGTCCCTTTTTAATACCTACCTACTGGACATTGCTCTACTACTTATAGGTTGATTGCAATACGACTATTGATTACTGTCAAGAGGCAAAATTTCGTAAGAGGTCCTTACTTCCTGCCTCCCAGCCAATTCATATTTCTTTAGCCGTTCCTTCATCTCTTTTATACAAGATTCGTCCGGGCATTTTTTTGAACCCATTTCCAACGCTTTTTTCTGATGTTCAGCAGCTTTCAGAGGGTCACCCTGTTTGAAATACGCTTCAGCTATAGTCTCCTGGAATACTCCGTCCTGCGCTCCCATCATGTCCAAGGCTTTTTTAGCTAGATCCATAGCCTTTGTGGGATCCTGGAGATTTTCATCAGGGCATGTAAGCAGAAACCATGCTGTGTCTTGAAGCGTCCACGCGTCATTGGGACCCATTTTGGCCACTTTCTGGAAATCATCAAAAGCGTCCTTGCATTTTCCCATCCTACTCAAAATCCAGGCCCGCATCCGGTATCCTTCAACAAAACCAGGTTTGTATTCCAGTGCCTTGTTGACATCTTTGAGGGCTTTATCATTTTCCTGAGCCCTGGAATAAAGATCAGCCCTTTGGGCATATGCCCACGCGTATTTGGGATCCAACTGGATGGCCTTTGTAAAAACCTTGAGAGCTTCAGGCATCTGCCCCTTGAGCTTCAGAACAATAGCCTCCTGGCCATAAGCCGGCGCGCTGTTTGGATCCTTAGCTACGGCCGCCTTGGCGTCTTCAGCGGCTCGACCAAGATCCCCAAGTTGCACGTATACCCTAGATCTGCCAATGTATCCGGCCGCATCTCCAGGATTGGCTGTGATGTACTTATCAAAAAGTTTAAGGGCCTTATCAAATTCCTTCTTGGACATCGCCTGGTTAGCTGCTGCCAGTTCCGGATTCGGGCCTCCTTTTAGCATTTCCCCCCACGGGAAGAAAAATACTATCACTACAACGATTATACCTAATATCAAAAACCCTAAGAAACTATAGACCGACGATCCATTTTCTTTCCGAAGACTCAAATTCGGCTTCACCATGCCTTCACGATCCATCATACTTTGCTCTCCTTCTTTTCAAGTTTCTTGAGAAGAACTACTTCCGGCTCTCCCCCTAGTAAAATATCCACTAACCTCTTAAATAAGAAATCATCCGCATGTTTTTACATTTTAACGAGTCTTTCCAGAGCTGCCACACCGGAGAAGACACGGATGTTGACTCAGACATATAGATTAAATTATAAACAATCTTTCAATTTAATCAACGTCAATTTCTTATGGATTGACTAGAGTAGTCTTTTATTTGAGAAATAAACCTTGAATCGAAAAGAAGTATTTAACAGGC
Organism: Desulfomonilaceae bacterium; assembly: GCA_041662605.1. NCBI lineage: Bacteria > Pseudomonadati > Thermodesulfobacteriota > Desulfomonilia > Desulfomonilales > Desulfomonilaceae > Desulfomonilaceae bacterium. The sequence goes on along the minus strand of JBAZSD010000009.1, from coordinate 81,339 downwards.
AAACGGAAGCCGTTTTATTTGATTTTGGAGGCGTGATCGCTGAAGAAGGATTCAGGGAGGGATTGTTTGCTATATCCTCTAATACCAAGCTTGATCCCGCGGAATTTTTTAAGATAGCCTCGGACGCCATTTATGATACCGGGTATATAATCGGTAAAGCGTCTGAATGTTCCTACTGGGATGTATTAAGGCTTAGGACTGGCGTTTCTATGTCTAATCTTGAAATGCGCCTGGAGATTTTAAGGCGTTTCAATTTGCGTCCGTGGATGCTCAGGATTATCGACAAACTTCGTCAACAAGGCTATTTTGTCGCGCTACTGAGTGATCAAACCAACTGGCTTGATGAACTTGACGCAACAGGCCATTTTAGCGGGCGGTTTGACGCTGTTTTTAATTCCTACCATCTTGGGAAAGGCAAAAAAGACGCTTCTATTTTCACCGATGTGGCGTCTCTTTTAGGGGTAGATCCCCAATCGTGTTTGTTCGTTGACGACAATCCGGGGAACATTTCTCGCGCTTCTTCTGTAGGATACCAAACCATTCTGTATAAGACACCCGAATCTTTTGCAGAAGAGTTCTCGCTACTGCGACTAATCCCTGGGCTAGATCTAGTGATGTAGCTATTTCACTTGTTGTGTAATAAAAACGCTGGCCGAATTCCGCGTCAACTCCTCCCGTTTTATTTCGCTTTGACCCGTCTGGAATTTAGGCATCCAATTTCTGCAATTCTTTTAGCACGTTTTAGCAATTTATTAGACTTTTTTATAATAAAGTTGCGAGTCCTCACGGCTCTTCTTTCCGATGTCGAACGGGCTACATTGACTTTTTCCAGAAAATCTGGTATGTTACAGCCTGTAAAACCATTTTAATAATTTGTGAATCTTACTAAAGTTCCAAAGGGATGGGTGCGCCTAAATCATGAAATCTTTGAAGTCCGTGGGCAAATTCCCCGCGGTTGTTCCGATTTTGCCTCTCCGGGATATGGTCATATTTCCGAATACCGAGATTCCTCTATTTCTGAAGGGCGCTAAAGTCGTCAAACTAGTTGAATCGCTGCAGGGCGGTTCAAATCTAGTAGGGCTTTTTTATCAGAAATCTCGGAGCCGAATTGGGATATGGAGTGAGGAACTGGCGCCTGTTGGGGCGCTCGCCCGGGTAGACAATATAGTTTCCGTCGAGACCGGCGGTGTAAGAGCGGTGGCTGAAGGCCTATGTAGGGTACGTTTGATAAGCAAGGTGAGAAATGAACCCTACTTCACGGCCGAGGTAGGCCTCATAGAAGAAAAGAATGGTGACAATGATGTCCATGACGCTTTAGTCACGAGTGTATTGAGTTTATACAAAATGGCTGAGGCGCTTGGTAAAACCGTTAGCTCTCAAGTATTAAAGGCGATAGAACGAGCCGGTGACATTGGAGAACTGTCCGATCTAATCTCTGCCCAACTATCAATCAAGTCTGACTCCAAGCAGGATCTTCTAGAAATTTTGAATCCATCGACTAGGCTACGGAAATCCATAGCATATCTGAAAGCCGACATAGACAATTTTGTCTGCAATACTGTGGTTACCTCGGAAACGGCAGGGTCCCCATCTGGTCTTAGGAAATCATTCGAACCGGACCCCAGACAGGCTTTCAAGACGTTCCAGAAAGATTTCAGCGTGGATGAGGACCCGCACTTGGCTGAAATCCGCGGATTTCAACTCAAGGTAAGAGAAACCGGTATGCCGGCGGACGTAGCTGAAGCAGTTACCAAGGAGATCCAACGTCTTGAAAGGATACCTCCTCACTCGCCAGAGCACATTGTTGCAAGGACTTATGTGGAAGTCCTGACAAGTTTGCCCTGGGATAAATTGACTAAAGATCACCTAGATGTTGTTCGCGCCAGAAAGATCCTCGACGAGGACCATCACGACCTGAAGGTTGTCAAAGAACGAATACTCGAGTTTCTTGCCGTAAGAAAACTCAATGTAGACAATAAAGGACCTATATTGTGCCTTGTCGGTCCTCCGGGAGTTGGGAAGACATCCCTCGGTCGTTCGATAGCTCGCTCAATGGGACGTAAATTCATCCGTGTGTCATTAGGAGGGATTAGAGATGAAGCCGAAATCCGGGGGCACAGGAGAACGTATATCGGAGCTATGCCTGGACGGATTATTCAGGAAATAAAAAGGGCCGGGACGAGCAACCCTGTCTTTATGCTTGATGAAATTGACAAGCTGGGGCAGGACTATCGAGGAGATCCAGCGAGTGCGTTGTTAGAAGTGTTGGACCCTGAACAAAATTCGAGTTTCATGGATCATTACATTGACCTTCCTTTTGATCTCAGTAAAGTCATGTTCGTAGCTACGGCCAATCAGGTTGATTCTATTCCCAGAGCTCTTAGGGATAGAATGGAAATTATCACGATATCAGGATATACAGACGAAGAGAAAAAGAAGATAGCGGAATTGTTTCTGATTCCAAAAGCTCAGGAACAAACCGGTGTAAAGGACTATAGAATAGAATTCGATGAGCCGGCCATAAGAAAATTAATAAGTGGGTACACAAAAGAGGCTGGAGTCAGAAGCCTAGAGCGAGAAATAAACTCCGTGTACAGGAAAATTGCTCTCCAAATAACTCAGGGACAACCTCTTAACAAAATTATAGACCCGTCGAAGGTGGAAGATTTCCTCGGGGCTCCAAAATATTATTTGGAGCTTTGTGAAGACATAGATAGGGTAGGGGTGTCCACAGGTTTGGCTTGGACCGAGAACGGGGGAGAGATTATATTTGTTGAAGTTACGGGATTCAGCGGGCATCAGGGACTAATTCTCACGGGTAGTTTGGGTGATGTGATGCAAGAGTCCGCAAGGGCGGCCTTGAGCTGCCTTAGACACCTCGGCGAGTTTTTCGGATTAGATCAGAAGCGCCTTACAAATACAGATCTTCATGTTCATGTTCCTTCTGGGGCAATCCCCAAAGACGGTCCATCAGCGGGAGTCACAATAGCAGTAGCCCTTGCCTCTTTTTTTACCGGGGCCGCAGTGAGAAGGGATGTTGCTATGACCGGGGAGATTACTTTGCACGGTAGAATTTTACCGGTAGGCGGAATAAAAGAGAAACTTCTTGCAGCCAAGAGGGCTGGAGTAAAAGAAGTCATTCTACCCTCAAGAAACTTTCCTCAGGTGAGGTCCTTCAAGGATAACGTGACAGACGGCCTTGTTTTACATTTCGTAAGTGATGTGGGAGAGGCCATTAGGGCCGCGCTTAAAACAATCCCTGAACTATCCGGTTTTCAAATGGGAACTCAGAATATTTTACCGCTCTTTTCAGATTGTCAACCGGATGTTTGTTGAGAATTAAAATGCTGTGATGTTTTATGTGGCTGAAGAATTTAGGGATGAATCTATTAACTTTATCAATCTTTCCCGAATCTCTTCACGTGACATAGAAACTTTGAGTCCGGCAGCCCGAGAATGTCCTCCTCCACCCAAGACTGAAGCTACAGTAGCTACGTTGACGAATCCCTTCGAACGGAGACTGACCTTATAGAGGTTTTCTGATAATTTTGTAATCAGACCACCGACTTCAACTCCACGCGTCTCGCGAAGTCTGTTCACTAAGCTTTCCCCCTCAGACATCGACGCGCCTAATTTTTGATAATCTTCAAAATCAATGTAACTCAGGACCAACTTCCCATTCAAAAGTACTTCCAGCCTTTCAATAATCAATCTCTCCAGAGAGAGTCTCGACTCTGGAAATTCTTCGAAAAGCTTCCTGGTAATCTCATAATTGTCCACACCGAGTTCCAATAGTCTTGCGGCGAGTTCAAAAGTTTCACTTGTAACTCCGGCAAACTTGAAACAGCCAGTGTCTGTAACCAATCCGGTATACAAACATTTCGCCACATCTGGGCTCACACGGTATTCCGCCCGTTTAAGTATTTGATAAACTAGTTGGGTAGTCGAATTCGCAGATGGGAGAACGTAGTTGTAATCTCCATATCGAGGATTTGTAGGATGATGGTCTACGTTGACAAGCTTTGCTGATTTTCTAAGATCGCCAATTTCAGGGGAAATTCTGTTTTCCGCGGCGACGTCAAGAGCGATAATATGAGATGGCCTGAAGCCAACTGAGTCAAATCCGATTACTGTATTTCCGGATCCGGGCAGAAATTTAAAAAGTTGAGGAAATTCTGCGCCTACAACGGGAATGGCGATTTTGCCATTTTCCTTAAGAGCCAAATACATTCCTAAAAGAGAACCGATAGCGTCACCATCAGGATTAACATGAGTCATTATATAAAAATCATGGAAGTCCCTAATAATACCCGCTACTTGATCAATCATTTTCATTGACTGTGGTTGTCTCGATTTCTTTGAGAATCTTTGAAATCTTTAAGGAGTGATCGAAGGAAGAGTCATAACAAAATGTCAACATAGGTATATATTTGAGGTCTAATTCTTCTTTCAGACGATGTCGTATAAAGCCCTCGGCTTTTATCAGGCCCTTGGTATGAGAGTCAATTTCTTTATCGGCAAGACACGAAAAGAAAATCCTTGCGGATTTAAGGTCAGGGCTCAGGCGCACCTCTGTTATAGTAACGTCTTCAACCCGAGGATCTTTGACGTCATGGCTCAAAATTTCACATATGGTCTGTTTCAAAAGTTCTGAAACTCTTTCTTTTCTGAAATGTGGCATGAGAATGGATTTATCCTTAATGCTCTTGTGGGGTTGAAATAAGGGTGGAACAAATACTAAAGGAATTCCCCAAATGGCAGAATCTCGATGTTAAAGCTTGTTACTTCAGCCAGGTATAAATTCTCAATGTAATCGTTGACTGTCTCAAGCATCTTATGAGCATGACTGGAGTCGTTGGAAACTACAGCCATTCCCAAAGAGGATATCTGCCATTTATCGTTATCATCGACTTCCGCAATGGAAACATCGAATTTGGAACGAACCTTGCCCAATATACTTTTGATTACTTTCCGTTTGTCTTTCAAAGAAGACGACTGATGAATCATTATTCTAATAAATCCCACACCCACGAACATAGCCTCTACCGCGCCAGCCGTTTGATCCTCTTTTGTTAGGCGGAAGTAAATGAAAACTACTGCGCTAGTTTTGCCGATTCACGTTCCACGACGAAAGCTTCGATAACATCTCCAACCTTGACATCACGGTAATTCTCGATTCCAATTCCACATTCATAACCTTCAAGCGCTTCCTTAACATCTTCCTTGAAACGTTTCATTGAAGATATCTTGCCCTGATGAACGACAACATTGTCTCTAAGAAGCCTGATTTGATTGGATCTCTCGATTTTGCCGGAAACAACATGACATCCAGCTATCATAACAACTTTGCCGACCGAGAAGGTTTGCCTGACCTCGGCTCGACCAACAACAGTTTCTTTTTCTATGGGAGACAGCATGCCCTCGATTGCTCGACGGACATCCTCAATAGCGTCATAGATTATAGTGTACATCCGGACATCAACTTTTTCCTCTTCAGCCAGGTGGGTTGTTTTTGGTGTCGGACGAACATTGAACCCGATAATAATGGCGTTGGATGCGCTGGCCAGCATCACATCCGTTTCATTTATAGCTCCTACTCCACCGTGAATTACCTTGAGTTTGATTTCCTGTGAGGGAATCCCCAACAATGCTTCTTTTACAGCCTCAACCGAACCCTGAACGTCGCCTTTGACAATTAAATTGAGTTCTTTAACTTCTTCAGTTTGCATACGGGCTATGAGTTCTTCCAATGATGCGGGGCTGGTCGAAGCGGCTTCGTCTTCACGATGTTTGATCATCCTTTGCGCGCCGATTTGTCGAGCAAGTTTTTCTTCCTCGACAACCATAAGAATTTCTCCCGCGTCTGGAACACTTGCAAATCCCTGAATTTCTACCGGAGTTGAAGGTCCCGCTTCCTCAACATTTCGTCCTTCATGATCCAGCATAGCTCTTACTTTGCCGTAGTGGACACCGGCGACAAAAGGATCGCCCAATCTTAAAGTACCCTCTTTTACAAGTACTGTTGCAATTGGTCCCTTTCCTTTGTCTAGTCGGGCTTCGACAATTGTTCCTGTGGCTCTTTTATTAGGATTTGATCGCAATTCCATAATTTCAGCCTGAAGCAATATGAGGTCAAGAAGCTCATCAACGCCCTTCCCAGTCTTAGCGCTCACGTCAGCGAACAGTGTATCTCCACCCCATGCTTCGGGGATGAGATTGTATTCACTCAGTTCACGAATGACGCGATCCTTGTCGGCTTCAGGTTTGTCAATCTTGTTTATAGCGACAAGAATAGGAACACCTGCAGCCCTGGAATGGTTTATCGCCTCTTTGGTCTGATCCATAACTCCATCATCCGCAGCCACCACTAGTATAACAAAATCGGTGACCTGCGCTCCTCGTGCCCTCATGGCTGTGAACGCCTCATGGCCAGGAGTATCCAAAAAGACAAGTTCACCCCTTGGCACCTTAACCTTGTAGGCCCCTATGTGCTGGGTGATTCCCCCTGCTTCTTGATCAGTAACGTGAGTAGATCGAATTCGATCAAGAAGAGACGTCTTGCCATGATCAACATGTCCCATGACAGTAATTACCGGCGGGCGGGCGACCAAATTCTCCTCAGTGTCCTGAATTTTCTTTGGCAGAAGAGTCTGTTCTGAGGGGCGGCTCGTTTCTGTTTCAAAGCCGAATTCTCCGGCAACTATAGCCGCTGTATCGAAGTCTATGATTTCATTCATCCCTGCTGCGACACCTAGAGGCAAAAGATGTTGAATAACCTCAGACGCCTTGACACTCATCTTGTGGGCCAAATTGGCGACGGTTACCGTCTCAGGCAGCTTGAGCCTTCGCTTGATGGCTTTAGGCACAGTAATTTCAGTTTTTCTGAGCTTGACTTTCTTGGTTCTTCCACGAAGCCGACCGCGATGTCTGTCATCATAAAGATCCGCTACATTTATCACTTCTTTCCGTCTGCGGACGAGACCCTTATCCTCCTCGACGCGCTCTTCAACGGTTCTACCCTTCTTGTCCTTGCGCTTTTTGATTCTACCTTTGTCATCCACCGGTAGTTCAGGAACGAACGGGCGAGTAGAAGGTTCAGGGCGTACACTTGGGCGTGGAGCCGTATCAACAACTCGTGGCCTGCTGGGTCCAGGAGCCGACGGGCCTGCCGGTCTGGGCGCAGGCGCATGAACATAATGGATCTTTGGCGCTGGTCTTTCAGCGGAACGGACCGGTTCTTTTTTCAGTTCTACTTTACCTATGATTTGAGCTGGTTGAATGCGTTTGTCCTTCTTTTTCTTTTTCTTTGCATTGCGTTCTTCAGCTTCTCTTTGCTCTTCGGTAGTAGAAGTTCTGGCCCCCAACTCGGTTTCCTTTGGTCTCTCCGTTCGAGAGGGGTGGTCCGCCTGGGCGCCGTCTTCTGTTTTATCCGCTGTCGCTACTTGAGAAAGCGCATGACTGGATGATTTTCCCGACTCAGGAACAACGCCCCCTTCTCCAGAAGCGACTGAAATGGACGGTTGCCCGAAGTGATCCAAAGTTTCTTCTGTAGCGGTAGAGAGCGTAATCGATGGTTTGGGTGGAGCCATTTCGATTATTCTTGCCGGTTCATGACGTTTCATTTTTCTCTGGGTTTTTTTCGCGTCCGGAGTTCCAGCCGAGATAGAAGATTTAGCCGGTTCCTGGTTCTTCGGAACATTCTCATAAGTAACATCTACATCGGACATGGCGCTTTCTTCAGATGAAAGAGCCTCTTCATGAAAATCCAGAGGGGGAGCGTTCTTCGCTCGCCTCCGGATAACTGTAGGTCTTATGCGCTTTTCAACAACTTCTCGTTGGGGAAGGGCAGATACAAGATGAGCCCTTAAAGCCGTTGGATCATCAGTGACCAAAGAACTTTCCGGCCCGTCGACCTCATAGCCCATAACAACTAATTCCTTAAGCAAGTCTTCGTTTTTGACCTTTAGGTCTCTCGCCAGGTCATCAACGGTCATGATGGTCATCCGCACACCCCTTTTTTTCTAGGCCTTTGTTCAAAATGCTCTCTACTGACGGCATTGACTGGAATTCACTCCTCAGAGCTTTCTCCAGTTTTCTTTTTCTTCTTGCATTTTCAACGCATTCAGGGGTTGGGCAAACATAGCAACCCCTTCCGCTAAGCGTTTCTTTATGTTCTGTAACAACCAGTAATCCGTCTGAAGCTTTCAGTTTTATCATTTCTTTTGCGGGCCTTTTCCTACGACATCCTATACATGTTCGTATCGGAGTATGGCCGCGGTTCATTGAACTAAATTCGCCAATGGTCAGAGACCGGGTTCCGAATTCATGTTACAGTCTTTACGCTGTAGCCTGAACGACGTCTTCTTCCCCGTCGTTGGCCGAGGACGATTCCGAATTCTCTTCAACAGTCTCAGTGTCCGGCGCTGTTTCCTGAGACTTGGTTAAATAATATTTGGCCCCCTCTTGCAACATGAGAGCCTTCTCGTTTGTTATTCCCATGAAACTGGTAAGTTCCTCTATCGACGCTCGATCTATGTCTTCAGGATTTCGATACCCGTTGTCAAAGAGAATGGTAGCGGTCTCTTCATCCATGCCTTCAACCGCCAGTAAGCGTTCGAAAGATTCACCGGTAATCTTTTCCTCTTTGGATTCACCTCTCACGTCGATTTTCCAACCCGTGAGCCGTGCGGCCAGTCTCACATTCTGGCCTTTCTTGCCAATAGCTAAGGAAAGTTGTTCATCATCGACGATTACTTCCATGGCGCCGGTAATCTGATCAATGATGACCTTGGATATCTGAGCAGGTTGAAGAGCATTGCAAACGAATCTTGCAGGCTCGTCATTCCATGGGATAATATCAATTTTTTCTCCTCGGAGTTCCTGAACAACGGCTTGCACTCTTGACCCCTTCATTCCTACACATGCGCCCACAGGATCGACGTCCGCGTCGGTGGACCTAACCCCAATCTTGGCCCGTTGCCCCGGTTCGCGAGCTGCGCACATAATCTTTACAATTCCCTCGGCTATCTCGGGAACTTCCTGATCAAATAATTTTACCAAAAAAGCCGGATCAGACCTTGACAAAATGATCTGGGGATCTTTCTGCGTTCTTTTAACATCAACGATCAACGCCCGAATTCTGTCTCCCTGTCGATAGGCTTCCTTCGGAATTTGTTCGGTCAATGGCAGAATGGCTTCGGCTCTGCCTAAATTCACCACCGTGTTTTTCTTTTCAAATCGCTGAACAACTCCAGTAACTACGTCACCTTTTCTGTCTTTATATTCAGCGTATATATTTTCACGCTCAGCATCTTTGACCTTTTGGATAATTACCTGTTTCGCTGTTTGGGCGGCGATTCTCCCAAAGGTCTCAGCCTCGATCTTTTCTCCAAGTTGGTCACCAACTTCAGCCTCCGGATCCAACTCTTTTCTGGCGGTTTCCAGATCAATCTCCACACTGGGATCCTCGACTTCGGCCACAACGTCCCTGAATCTAAAAACTTCAATTTCGCCTGTTGAATCGCTGTACTGGGCTTCCAGTTCGACCTTCGGACCGAACCTCTTCCTCGCCGCCGAAACCAGCGCAGCCTCAAGGGCCTCTACCAAGGTATCTCTTGAAATTCCCTTTTCTTTGGCCACCTGATCAATCATTCGGTCCAAACTTCCCATGGTCACCCTCCCACGCTAAACGCCTTTTTGTTAAGGCCTTGCTGCAAAATTTCATCCGGCGGAGTTTCCAAATGAGCTTTCTCAATATTTTCCGCGTTAATCTCTATCATTTTATTATCTACTTCCATAATCACTGTTGTATCTCGTGCGCCCCTAATTACACCCAAGAAGTTCCTGCGTCCCTCAATCTTGTGAATCGTCCTGATACGTGCCTGACGGCCTGAAAATCTGTCGAAATCTCTAAGTTTCCTCAGGACTCTGTTGATCCCCGGGGAAGATACCTCCAGGCTATAATGGTGATCAATAGGATCTTCTATGTCGAGTAAAGCTCCAACCTGTCTGCTAACCATTGCGCAGTCATCGAGGGTTATTCCTTGAGGCGAGTCGATGTACAGCCTCAAAGTCCATGAGCCGCCCAAGAGCAGGTATTCCACTTCCACCAGTTCTATACCATCAGGTTCAAGCAGTGGTTCAATCAAGTCCCACAGATAGGAAAGAAGCTTACGATCTGTTACCATTTCCGTTATGTGCGCCCGTGTTGTCGCATATCATCTATAATAAAAAACCCGGGATTTAAAAAAACCCGGGTGGCAAAAAACCACTCTCTGGAGCGGGCAACGGGGCTCGAACCCGCGACATCAAGCTTGGGAAGCTTGCACTCTACCAACTGAGCTATGCCCGCGTAGCTAAAGATTAACAGCGGGTCCTACCAATGTCAAGGTAATAGAGCGAATAAACAAATAATGTCGCCTTATGGAACAGGTATTTCCTCTTTGTTCACAGGGCCTTTTGATTAATGTCAATGGATGATTTATCGCGAAGCATCCTTAACCATCCTTTGAGAAATTCGGTCCGACGCACTTCCAACACCCAATTCCTAAATTCGGATGCGCCCTTTGTATATTCTTCCCTGCTAGCTGGATCTGTTTTTATTAACCGGACGATACCAACCCCAGTGGTGGTGTTTATGGGTGTATTAAAAACGGGGGCGGCCTCAGAGATGGAAGTGAGCATTTCAGACACCTGGTTGGATTTACCAAGCTGAGGAACAAAGCCGGCTGTTCTAGATACCGGTTCGAGCGTATCCCAGGTTAAGCCACTGGCTTTTGCAATGTTGTCGGCTTCCGATGGATTTTTGGAAATCTGCTCTATGAGCGATTCAGCCTTTTTTACGGCTTGCTCAAGGGCCTGGTTCTTGATGTAGTCCTTTTCCACCAGGCTTTGAACTTGTCCTAAAGAGGGGATTCGCTCTGGTCTCTTCTCCAGGAGTTGAGCCACGAAATAGTTATCGCCATTTCTGACCAGTTTAGAAACGTCTTCTGTTTTTAATTCAAATATGTCCTGAGAAACGTTTGCTGAGTCTAACACTCCTGGTATTCCGCCCTGGGAGGTGACATTGTCGGCCATTTCGAGCTTTAGCCCGAATTTCTTCGCCTGTTCAGGAAGGTTTTCTGATCTGTACACCTGTTCATAGAAATCGTCAGCGAACTGAGCTATTTTTTTCTTTGCCTGTTCATCCTTCAACAGTTGGGTAATTTTTCCCTTTACTTCTTCAAACGGCTTCTCAGCCTCATCAACTCTGTCTTCAACCAATATGAGATGATATCCTTGATCCGTCAGAATCGGAGACGAGATTTCACCCTTGTTGAGCTTAAAAGCCTGCTCTTCAATGGCTGGGTTCAAGGAGCTTTTGGTGATCCAGCCAAGTTCTCCTCCCTTTGAAGCCGTGGCCTCATCCTGAGAGTTCTCTTTGGCCACTTTATGGAAATCGGCCCCACCCTTAATGTCCTGTTCCAGCTTGATAGCCTTCTCTTTGATCGTTTCTCTTTCCTGATCAGAGGCTTTTTCCGGAACCTTCAGAAGAATCTGACTAATTTTTACTTTTTCCGGCTCGATAAATTCTTTCTGGTTTAGCTTGTAGTAAGATTTTACGTCATCGTCAGTGACATTCGAGTCCTTGAGGAGATCTTTCCACGAAAACCAGACGTACTCTATTTTGGCCGATGCTGGAATTTGGTATCGAGACTCATTCCGCTTGAAGTAGTTTTCAAGGGCCTTTTCGTCAATAGCCACTTTATTGTGGGCCTCCTCCGGCTTGATAATCATAAGCGCCAGAGTCATTTTGTCGTTTTGGAAATGCCACAACGTTTCAAGTTCCTTGGGATCGGTCTTAACTGAGTCCGTTATGAGTTTGGTTACTTGGTCGGCAAGCAGTTCCTGTTTCAGGTATCTTTCATACATGTCTGGGTTCAATTTAATAGAACTCAGATACATCTTGTAAATTTCGGGATCGAAAGATCCGTTTCTTTGAAAAGTCTGATCAGACAAGATGGCGTTTCTAACGTCGGTGTCATTGACAAAGAAACCCAGTTTGACAGCTTCCTGGATAAGGAGCTGTTCATCTATGAGCCGATCCAGGACGCTTTTCTTTAGGTTGAGCCGTTCCAACAAGTCAGGAGGCATAGCGCCACGGAATCTCAACCGTATTTTTTCAACCTCAGTCTGGTATGTGTTATAGAAGTGATCGTAACCAATGACCTGATCATTGACTTTAGCCGCATAATCGTGTTCTTTATCACGTGGCCCGCCCCACCCAAAAAAGAAAATAAAAACAATAATTATTCCGCCGAGCGCTACTTTTATTAACCATGAACTGGCGTGTCGTCGCATCAGATCTAGCACCGGATTCTCCTTTCCGAAGGGGCAATTCGAGTGGCAATATTATGATCATATGATCCTTAAGTCAATGGAGGCGCTGAAAACTCTTTGTTAAAAGCCTTTCTGGTCTGCCACAAGAAGAAGACGGTCCAGTTTATGACTAAGACTTAGTCGTACGCTTGATCATCGTCCGAGTGTCTGATATTGTCCCTACACTTATTCTTAGGAAAATTGGTTTAGTAAAAACAAAAATGCTCTCTAATTGGTTGTCGAGCATCTTTTCAAACGACATGGCCATAGATCTCGGGACTGCAAACACCCTCGTGTACGTCCGGGGCAAAGGGATTATCTTGTCCGAGCCGTCTGTTGTGGCCGTCAAAATGGACCTTAGACGAGGCCCTAGAATAGTTGCGGTGGGTACTGACGCGAAGAAAATGGTCGGACGGACACCAGACAACATCAAGGCCATCCGCCCCATGAAAGATGGGGTTATTGCAGATTTTGAAGTTACCGAAGCTATGCTGAAACACTTCATCCGCCGTATTCACAAGCGCAGGATGTTTGTTAAGCCCAGGATAGTGGTATGTGTTCCCGCCGGTGTTACTCAAGTGGAGATGCGGGCTGTGCGAGAAGCGGCTGAAAGCGCTGGGGCTCGGGATGTCTATTTGATCGAGGAACCCATCGCTGCGGCGATCGGAGCTAACCTTCCAATCACAGAACCTACCAGCAATATGATTGTGGATATTGGAGGGGGAACGACTGAAGTTGCGGTCATCTCGATGTCGGACATTGTTTACGCCAAATCATTGCGAATCGCTGGGGATAAAATTGATAACGACATAATAAAATACGTCAAACATAAATACAGCTTGCTGATAGGAGAGAGAACCGGTGAAATGGTAAAGATGTTGATAGGGAGCGCCTGCCAGACTAAAGATGAAATGGTGATTGAGGTGAAAGGGCGGGATCTTATAGCCGGGGTGCCTAAAGTTATTCCACTTCGATCCAGCGAAGTTACTGAGGCGATTTCCGGACCTGTGAGAGCAATCCTGGAAACTGTAAAAACAGCCTTAGAACAGACACCGCCGGAACTCGCGTCGGACATTGTGGACAGAGGTATCGTCCTGACGGGGGGTGGATCGCTTTTGAAAAATCTTGATGAAGTTATTAGACGCGAAACAGGGCTGCCAGTAGTTGTAGCTGATGATCCCCTCTCAAGCGTAGTCCTGGGGTCAGGCATTGTTTTTGAAAATTTTGAAATGTACAGGGACATTCTAATTAGAGCTTGAAAACACCATGAAGTATACAACTGCATTCAAACCCAGTAATTGAGGCTATGCTCATAACATTCAGTTCCATTATCTTGTCTTTATCAGAATCCGAAACTCCATTCGTTTAACTTCACGGATGGTTTTAATTTTCCGCGCCGGCTATATTCCAGGCCATGCCCCGATCGATCAAAGAATTAACCATTGCCGCGATTCTAGTGAGTCTAGGTCTCATTTTGCTTTTTTCTTCTTTTGAGAAAGGCGGTAGAGGGACATTTGTAAGTTTCATTTACTCGGCATTTAAACCAATTGATCAGACTATTACTTTTTTCCAGAGGAAAGTCTCTAACGTATTTGATTCATACATCCAGCTAGTAGGCGTTAATAGGGAAAACCGGGTGTTGACTGAAGAGATTCGCAGGTTGAGAACCGAAATTGTCTCGTTGAGAGAAAAGGAGCTGGAAAACAAGCGTCTGAAAAAAATACTGGATCTCAAGGATAAGCTGGATTTCCCTACTATTGTGGCCCAGATCATCGGTCAAGACGCGTCTGGCTTATTCAGAACCGTGTTAATCAACAAGGGGTCAGATGAGGGTGTATTGCCTGATATGCCAGTTACAACGCCTGAAGGAGTGGTTGGCAAAATTGGAAGATGTTCGAACGCCATGGCACAAGTGGCCATGATCACGGATCCGAACGTGGCGGTAGATTGCAGAGTGGAGCGCACACGTGACAGGGGGCTTTTGATTGGATCATACTCGTATAGCTGTGTGCTTCAATATTTGAGCAAGGAAGCCAAGATTGAGCAAGGAGATCTAATTGTTACTTCAGGTCTGGATGGAATTTTTCCACGTGGTCTTGTTGTAGGAACTATCGAATCAGTCCGCTCTTCTGAACATGGTTTATTCTTGGAAGCCACAGTGGCTCCCTCTGCTAGACTCTCTGAAATTGAAGAGGTAGTGGTAATTTTAGGTAGTCAAGGAGGGTTTTCAATGGAACCGGGGTTAGAAGGCAAGCCTTGAAAGATTTTATCTTTTGTATGGTTGTAGGATGGCTGTCGTTTGTTGTCGAAAGCAGTATTTTGGGCAACATCTTTCCAATGGAATTCAAGCCTGATCTGACTCTACTGATTGTAGTATGGATTGGCTTGAAACGAGCTTATATCCCGGGAGTTATCGCCGTGTTCCTGCTGGGTGTAGTCGAAGACTTGCTTTCCGGGGCTCCACTGGGGCTGTTTCCGGTTATTTATCTGACTGTCTTTATGTTTTCGGTTTATGTGAGTGTGAATTTTGACGTTGACCAGTTGGGAGCGGGTTTATCAGTAGCGCTTTTAGCGTGTTCCGTGTCGTTTAGCCTAATTTTTCTTGCCAGGTGGTTCATTGGCCAGATCTCATTTGAACCTCAGATCATAAAAATCGTGATTCTAAAAACTATTTTGTCATCACTGAGTCTAATAATTTTTAAGCCAGTTCTGGACGGCGCATGGAAAGGCTATTCCAGATTGATGGGAGCGACTTAGTGGCGCATTTTAGCAGCGATCGAGTTCCTCAAGATTATTACAAATACCGGATCACAGTCTTTTCTATCGTTGTCTGGGCCGTGATGGCAGCCCTGCTGATTCGATTATGGAATCTGCAACTCATGATGGGAGAATCTTTCGATGACATGGCGATTGAAAATCGAATCAGACTGTTGCGACTACCACCACCAAGAGGGTCGATTCTTGACGTTAATGGGGATCCGCTGGCCGAAAATAAGCAGTTTTACTTTGTCAATTCTTCCGGGAGCAATCAAAGACTCACAGGGGATTGTCGATGTTTATGCGGACGCATTGGGCTTTTCTCCTGAAAAGATGAGGACTGTACTTGATAAAAGCCTTTTGGCTCCGATGTTTCTGTCTTTTCCGATCAAGAAAAACATTAGTCTGGAAGAAATTTCGCTCATCAAGACTCATTCCCGAGAAATAAAGGGTGTTACTCTGGAAGCTCGACCCTATCGATATTATCCACTCGGGGATTTGCTTTGCCACCTGGTAGGTGTTACGGGCGAAATTTCGAGTTCTGAATTGGAAAAAGTCGGCCGTGCGGGATATAGACCTGGGGATTATGTGGGGAAAACTGGAATAGAGAAAGAGTATGAGCCTTATTTAAGAGGGGAGGAGGGTTGGGAACAGATTGAAATTGACGCCAAAGGGAGGCACCTCGCGAGCCTAAGAAGAAAACCCGCCAAACCTGGGGCTGATATAGTGTTAACAATAGACTCTTCCTTTCAAAGGTTTGTCGAAGAATCCTTTACAGAGCGAGCAGGCTCCGTTGTGGTTGTGGATCCGGATACAGGGCGAATTCTTGCTATGGTCAGTAAGCCTGGTTTTGATCCGAATTTGTTTTCACCTTCTATTTCGGAGAGAAATTGGAAATCCTTAAACAGCGATCCTCTTCATCCATTGGAAAATCGTTCGATCCGGGGATTATATCCCCCTGCCAGCACATTCAAGATTGTCACGGCTTTTGCGGATTTGGCAGAAGGGGCTATTAGCCCTGAAAAGAATTTATTCTGTTCCGGTGAGCTTGAACTGGGAGGTCAGGTATACAGATGCTGGAATCAGCATGGCCACGGGAATGTGAACCTTCATAGGGCTTTAGTCGAGTCCTGTGACGTATATTTTTACGAGCTTGGATTAAAATTGGGAGCTGACCGAATGGCTAAGTACGCATCGCTGTTCGGCTTGGGAAAACCTACGGGGATAGAATTATCCCAGGAATTACCGGGTCTGATCCCGACAAATTTCTGGAAGGAGAGAAATTATGGGACTTTCATCAAGGATGGCGAAAATGTGACGATAGGTATAGGCCAGGGATACACCTTGGCCACACCTATCCAGCTTGCCATGATGACAGCGGCTCTGGCCAACGGTGGAAACATTATGAGACCATATTTGGTTGATGAAATTAAATCTCATGACGGAACCCCAATATTTCACCAAACACCGGTTGTAAAGTGGAGTATAAAACCTGATCCTCGAAACTGGGAGCAAATCAGGAAGGCTATGCTTGATGTTGTCCAGGATCGAGCGGGAACGGGCAAGAAATGTAGGATTCCTGGGCTTAACGTCCATGCGAAAACAGGGACATCACAAGTTATCAGCGTTAAGGATAAATCCAAAAGCGAGGAGGAAGTTCCTTATCACGAGAGAACTCACGCCATGTTTGTGGCGTTTGTAGATGATCAGCCTAAAAAAATAGCAGTCGTGGTGATTATTGAACACGGTGGTGGTGGAGGCAAAACCGCTGCTCCGCTGGCTCGTAAAATCATATGTAGGTATTATGGCCTACCTGACAGGGGCGACCTCAGAGAGTGATCACTCTCGTTTAGACCTGTCTCAAGATTGTCCAAAAAGATTTGATTTCAAATGCCAAAAACCTATCTAAGTTCGAATGTAATCGATTCTGTTCTCAAATTTGAATGGCTCCTGGTTGTCGACGCTGTCATTCTGTCAATTGTGGGGATTGCTCTTATATATAGCGCAACCATTCCGATGGGCGTCATGGGCAGGTCTTTTGTAATAAAACAAACCGCCTGGTTGTTTCTGGGACTTACCCTTTTATTACTGTTTTCCTTTGTTGATTATCGGGCGCTGGATCGCTGGGGGATCTGGATATACGTCTTTATTCTGTTGGCGTTGATTACGGTTTCTATTTTCGGGCGAGTTACATCGGGTTCTCGACGCTGGATCGACTTAGGGATGATGCGTTTCCAGCCTTCGGAATTCGCCAAATTGGCGGTCGTAATAGTCATGGCCAAGAGCCTAAGTGGACGGCTTCGCGGGCCGTTGAAGGACTGGACTGAGATATTAAAGAATTTGGGGCTCGTTCTGGTTCCGGTGATATTCGTAGCGACTCAACCAGATCTCGGTACCGCCATAGTACTACTGTTGGTAGCGTTGAGCATGGTTTTATTCGTTGGATTGAGCAAAAAGATATGGACCGCAATCGGCGGTTTGGCCCTGATTAGCCTTCCTTTAGTCTATGTAGGGGCCAAGTATTTTCTTCTGGATTATCAAAAGAAGAGACTGCTGACCTTCCTCAATCCTGAACATGATCCCTTGGGAGCGGGCTACCAGATCATTCAATCTCAGATAGCAGTTGGGTCAGGGGGGTTACTAGGAAAGGGCTATCTAAAAGGCACGCAAAATCAGTTGATGTTTTTGCCGGTGAAGCACACGGATTTTATCTTTGCGGTTCTGTCCGAAGAATGGGGCTTTGTAGGATGCGCAATAATTTTGTTACTGTTTGTGATTTTCATACTTAGGGGGCTTACTGTAGCAGGTAGGGCTAGAGATGATTTCGGGACCCTTCTTTCGGTCGGATGCGTATCAATAATTTTCTGGCACGTGACAATAAATGTGGCTATGGTTATGGGAGTAGCCCCTGTAGTTGGAGTGCCTTTGAGTTTTGTTAGCTATGGAGGCTCTTCTCTGCTCCTATCATTTCTGGTGACCGCTATCCTAACTTCTGTAAGCGCTAGACGATTTTCGTATCTGGCGCAACCTTGACAGGAAATCCCAGAGATTTAATTCGACGGGAGTTATCGCAATTTAATTAATTTTCTAGAATTTATGCAAAAGACTGAAACAATTTTCAATTATTTGTTGAAGTTGATTTCAGGCTGTGTTAAGGAAGGGTCGACCGGGCTTTAGACCAGAGACAATTGCGCCGGGAAAATAGGGAGGGCACATGCTCCGATTCAGGAAGACTAAGAGTGACGCAGTAACAGGTTTTTTGGGTTCGCAAACCGAGTTCGCCGGTAAACTGTCGTTCTCTGGGATAGTTCACTTAGATGGACACTTTGAAGGAGAAATAATCAGCCGAGGGACACTTGTGGTTGGTTCGGACTCCATCGTCCATGCTCAGATTCATTCAAATATTCTAAAAGTTTCCGGCGAGGTCCATGGCGATATAACAGCTACGGAAAAAATAGAATTGTTTCCACCTGCAAAGGTTTTTGGGCATTTGAAGACGCCGAGTTTGGTTATAGAAGAGGGCGTTATTTTTGAGGGCACGTGCTCCATGGCGTCGTTCCAGTCGGATATGCCGGAATTAACGACGAGTCCCGACGAAAAGGAAATCGAAGCAAGATCAATTGAAGAGATCTCGGCTCAACCTTGGCCCCCGACTTTTGAGGGTTCAGACAATCTCTCAACTGAGGAATCGGGCGAAGAGCCAGTAGCTGAGCACAATCGCTGAATCTCACCGTCGAGCCCAGTTTCAGTAAGAAAAATTTCTTGACACCCCTAACCATGGGGTGTTAGAAATTATGGCATTTAAAGTCTGGGTCCAAAATATCCTTGCCAAAAAAATCATTTTGAAGGCGCCCTATAGTGTGACGCGGGGTATAGTCATGCTAGGAAGGCGAAAAACTTCTCGGATCAGGAGATCAAACCAGTGATAAATGTAAATTTCACTCTGTTTATTCAGTTGATCAATTTCCTGATTCTCTTACTCCTCCTCAACTCTCTATTGTTTAAACCGGTGTTGGCTAAAATCCGGGAGAGAGAATCTAAGATCAAGGCCGACCGGGACAAGGCTTCACAGCTGGAGGCTGAGGTTCTGGAGCAAGAGAAAAAACACCAGGAAGCGCTGTTTGAGGCCAGGCAAGTAGCTGGGCGGGAAAAAACCGAGCTTCTGGCCGCCGCTAAGAAAAGTGAGGCTGACATCCTTGAGAAAGCGCGAGTTGAAGCGGCCCGCATCGTGGATGAAATGAGATCATCCATACAGGCGGAGTCGGAAAAGGCACGGACGGCTATCAAAGAACAGATGGCTCCCCTGGCGCAATCCATTTCTGAAAAAATTCTAGGGAGGGCCATGTGATGGACTGGAAGAGAATCCTCAAGAATTTTTTCTTTTTCGCAGTGGTTATGTGTGGCGCCGTCACCATGGCCAACGCTTCGTCCGGTGGGGAGGAGGAGTCAAGTTGGACTCCATGGTTGTTAACGTGGAGAGTGATCAACACTGTGGCGCTTATTGCCCTCCTAATCTATTTTGTAAAGAAACCTCTCGTCACGTTTTTTGCTGAACGTAAAGATCAAATAAGAAGAGATCTTGCAGAAGCCCTAGAACAACGTGAAGAGGCTCTCCAATTGCTGGCGGAGTACAAAGAAAAGCTGGCCGGCATGGAGAAAGAGGTTGATCGGATGCAGGTCGAGTTGAGGAAGGCGGCGGAATCCGACAGCGAAAAAGTTATGGCAAACGCTGAAAGAATGTCCGGGGCCATTGTTGAATCGGCCAAAATGACCGCAGAGCAAGAAGTCAGAAAGGCTCGCGAGTCATTGCGAAACGAGGCTGTAGAATTGGCCGTGCAATTGGCTGAGACCATGATTCGTGAAAAGATTACGGAAAAAGACCGCAAACGAATCGTTGAGGATTACCTCGTTAAGGTCGGGGGTATGAAGTGATAGACACTACTTTAGCAAAGCGTTACGCAAAAGCCCTAGTCGAAATAGGTCAAGCGAATGACGCACTGGACAAGTACGGGAGCGATTTGACAGCTCTATCGGGAATTATAGCGGAGTCCAGGGATTTTAGAGAAGTTCTCGAGAGCCCGGTTTTTACGAAAGATGACAAAAAGAGGATCGCCAGAGATATTCTCAACAAAATCGGCGCGGATCCAATGGTGATTAATTTCGTTAACGTGTTAATAGATCGGAAACGCATCAATCAACTTGATGGTGTAGAAACCGCATATAGATCGAGTGTTGATGAGATACGCGGAATCACAAGAGGTGAAGTGGTAAGCGCTGAGAGTCTGGAACAATCAGACCTCGGTCGCGTGACGGAAGCTCTTTCCAAAATAAGTGGCAAAAAGGTTCTGGTAACTACCAAGGTGGACCCCTTCCTAATCGGGGGCCTTGTTGCCAGGGTCGGAGACATGGTTTTTGATGGCACAATTAGAACTCAATTAAACCAGCTCAAGGAAAGCCTGAAGGGATAGGGACAATGCAAATCAGAGCCGAAGAAATCAGTCAAATTATTAAACAGCAGATCCAGGATTATGACAAGAAGGTTGAGGTAAGCGAGACCGGAACAGTTATAAGTGTTGGTGACGGTATCGCTCGTTTGCACGGACTAGAGAACGCAATGGCCGGCGAGCTTCTCGAGTTCCCGCATGGGATCATGGGAATGGTCCTAAACCTCGAAGCGGACAACGTTGGAGCAGCCATTCTTGGTGAAGATGTTCACATCAAAGAAGGCGACACGGTTAAGAGAACCAACCGCATCGTGCAGGTTCCGGTGGGGCCCGCTATGCTTGGAAGAGTGGTCGATTCCCTTGGTCAACCGATCGACGGCAAGGGGCCAGTCGACACAAGTGAATTCCGAATGGTTGAAATCGTCGCCCCTGGTATAATCAAGAGGGAACCCGTCAAGGAACCGCTTCAGACCGGAATCAAAGCGATCGACGCAATGATTCCAATCGGACGTGGTCAACGTGAACTCATAATCGGCGATCGCCAGACCGGCAAGACCGCCATTGCTATCGATACCATCATCAATCAGAAGGACAGCGAGGTCAAGTGTATCTATGTCGCCATCGGACAGAAGAGATCCACTGTGGCCCAAGTCGTGGCTACCCTTGAACGTTTTGGCGCAATGGAGTACACCACGGTTGTTTCCGCCACCGCATCGGACCCGGCGCCTATGCAATACATAGCGCCTTATTCCGGTGTAACCATGGGTGAATACTATCGAGACCATGGACAACACTCGCTTATAATATACGATGACCTTTCTAAACAGGCCGTCGCCTATCGTCAGTTGTCTCTACTGCTTAGAAGGCCCCCTGGACGTGAGGCCTATCCCGGTGACGTTTTTTACCTGCATTCACGATTGCTGGAGAGAGCCGCAAAACTTAACCAAGTTGATGGCGGAGGCAGTCTGACGGCGCTACCTATTATTGAAACTCAGGCTGGCGACGTTTCAGCTTATATTCCTACTAACGTTATCTCAATCACTGACGGCCAGATCTTTTTGTCCACTGACCTTTTCTACTCCGGTGTTAGACCTGCTATTAACGTTGGCTTGAGTGTATCACGAGTTGGTGGTAACGCTCAGATCAAGGCAATGAAACAGGTTGCTGGGACGCTACGTCTTGATTTGGCCCAATTCAGGGAACTTGAAGCGTTCGCTCAGTTTGGGTCCGATCTTGATAAGGTTACTCAGGCGCAGTTAGCCAGAGGAACACGACTGGTCGAAATCCTTAAACAACCTCAGTATGAACCGATGGCCGCAGAGATACAGATTGCCGTAATATTCGCAGCGACAAATGGATATGTGGATGAATACGACGTGAGAGTGCTGGCCGAATATGAACGACAGTACGTGAGTCATCTTGAAAGTAGCTATCCGGATGTTCTGACTGAGATCAGGGAGAAAAAGATCATATCCGCTGAACTGGAGTCCAAGATGAAGAAGATATTGGACGAGTTTAAGGCGGTTTTCATTCCTCCAGTTGTTTCACTCGTATAGAGTTAAGAAGAAGCGCGATGTGGTTTGAAATCCGGAAATAGTCCGCAAGGAATGAGGTTGAAATGGCAAGTCTACGAGATATTCGTAAACGCATAGCCAGCGTCAAGAACACTCAGAAGATCACAAAAGCCATGAAAATGGTGGCCGCGGCCAAGCTACGTAGGGCGGAAGAGGCGATCAAATCGGGTAGGCCCTTCTCAGAGAAAATGCGCGAAGTGATGATGTCTTTGGCCGCGAGGACCCAAGCTCATCCAATGCTTGAGTCTCGTCCGGCTCAGAAGGCTCTTCTGATATTAGTGACCGCTGACCGCGGGTTATGCGGAGCATTTAATACCAATTTGCAGCGTCGTGCTGAGGCCTTTGAAAAAGAAATGAAGGCCAAAAGCATTCAAGTTGATTTGTTAACAGTAGGACGTAAAGGAAATGACTACTTCCGTAGGCGTCAGGTGACAATAGTCGAGAAATTTAACAACGTGATGAATAGCATAAGCTATGATTTGGCAGGACGAATTGTTTCCATTGTCACGGAGAAATTTTTGGCCGGCGAATATCAGGAAGTCTACGTACTATACAATAGTTTTCGTTCGGCGGTTACACAAGTGTTGACGCTTCGTAAGCTTCTACCTATCGCCCCTGACGAGGAAGGCTGGAAGCCCAGACGAGGTTACCTTTACGAGCCATCAGAGGAGGAGTTGCTTCAAGAGCTTCTACCTAGATATGTTCAAGTGCAAGTCTTCACGGGGCTTCTGGATTCTGTCGCCAGTGAGCACGGAGCACGGATGTCCGCGATGGAGGCTGCGACTACCAACGCAGGCGAGATGATTAACAAGCTGACGTTGAAGCTTAACCGAAAACGTCAGGAATCGATTACAACAGAATTAATGGAGATCGTCGGTGGGGCCGAGGCGCTCAAAGGTTAGTTCGACCTCTCCAAAGCCAAGTTTCGATAAAGATAAGCAAGACGGTTTCAGGAGGAAATCCTAAAATGAGTGTAGGGAAAATCGTTCAAGTAATCGGCCCCGTCGTCGATGTCGAATTTCCGGAGAATCAGCTCCCGGCGATTTATAACGCCTTACTGATTTCGAATCCTGCGATTAACAACGAGCCGGATAACCTAGTTGTTGAGGTAGCTCAACATCTAGGCGACAATACTGTGCGAACCATTGCTATGGACACGACGGATGGTCTTGTGCGAGGAATGGCGGTCACGGACACAGGGGCTCCGATTCAAGTTCCAGTGGGCAAAGCGGTCCTGGGAAGAATTATAAATGTGGTTGGTCGGCCGGTCGATGAGGGTGGTCCCGTAAGCGCAGAGGCCATGAGACCTATTCACCGTCCCGCCCCTTCATTTGATGAACAGGTTACACAGATTTCAATTCAGGAAACTGGAATCAAGGTCGTTGACCTTATTGCTCCGTTCATGAGAGGCGGGAAGATCGGATTCTTCGGCGGCGCAGGCGTCGGGAAGACCGTCTTTATGATGGAGATTATTAACAACATCGCCAAGCAGTTTGGTGGAACATCGGTGTTTGCAGGAGTCGGGGAAAGATCTCGTGAAGGAAATGACCTTTACCTTGAAATGGGGGGAGTGCTTCCCGGTCAAAAGAAACCTGAAGGAGAAAGAGTCCTTGATCGCGCAGCGTTGATTTACGGTCAGATGAATGAGCCACCGGGCGCTCGAGCACGAGTGGCGTTGACCGCTCTGACCGTCGCCGAATATTTCCGTGATGAGCAGGGAATTGATGTTATGCTTTTCATTGATAACATCTTTCGATTCACTCAGGCTGGGTCGGAGGTTTCTGCGCTTCTTGGACGAATGCCCTCCGCCGTCGGTTATCAGCCGACTCTCGGAACCGACATGGGCGAGTTGCAGGAACGAATTTGTTCTACCAGAAACGGTTCGATTACGGCGGTTGAATGTATCTACGTGCCTGCCGACGATTTGACCGACCCGGCGCCGGCAACTACTTTTGCTCACTTGGACGGAACAGTGGTTCTTTCACGTCAGGTCGCTGAGTTGGGAATTTACCCGGCTGTTGACCCTCTGGATTCCACTTCAAGAATTTTGGACCCCAGAGTACTTGGTGAAGAGCATTACGATGTCACAAGGAAGATTCAGTTAGTCCTTCAACGGTATAAGGACCTTCAGGATATTATTGCAATCCTCGGTATGGACGAACTGTCGGAAGAGGACAAGCGCGTCGTAGCCCGAGCCAGGAAGATTCAAAGATTCCTGTCGCAGCCTTTCTTTGTTGCTCAGGAGTTTACAGGCACCCCAGGTAAGTATGTCAAGATCGCTGACACAGTGGCCGGATTCAAGGAAATCATCGAAGGAAAGTGCGACGATCTGCCCGAGCAGGCATTCTACATGGTAGGTGATTTGAGCGAGGTTAGAGCCAAGGCTGAGAAACTGGCGACCGCCACAGCCTGATCAGGAGAAGTTCATGGCTGAAAAGTTTAAGGTTGAATTGGTTACTCCACGAGGCATCGTCCTCGACAAAATGGTGGAGGAAGTCATAGCGCCTGGAATGATGGGCGAATTCGGTGTCCTTAACGGACATACGCCTATGTTGACGTTCATCAAGCCAGGTGTCCTTTCTTATCTGGAATCCGACCGGTTCGTGAAATATGTTGTCGGAGCAGGGTTCTGTGAAGTGCTTAAAGATTCCGTTACCCTATTGGTTGAAGAAGCCCATCTGGCCGAGTCCATAGACAAAACAGCAGCTTCCGAAGAGCTTTTAGTGTTGGAGAGGCGACTCTTGGAAATTGACGCTCTGGAAAATTCTGCGGAATATGAGAGGACTCTGAACAGAATAAAAGTAGCTAAGGCAAAGATTGCTCTCGCCGGAGGAAATTGACGGTTAAGCTTATAAATTAGAAGTAAAAGCCTTGGCATGTTCAAAGAGGGTTAGCTATATGTCAGGGCTTTTTTAATTGTATTTCCATCATTCAACCGCGTATTCCGCAATTTTCGTCGATTTTGTTGGACTGCTTCCCATGATATCACGAGATCCCATAGCTTTAATTCGAGAGAAGCTGAGCAAGAATGACCTTGACGCTGCATTATTGAATACCTCAGAGATCACTCGCTCGGTGAATTTGAGATACCTTTCCGGATTCTCAGGTTCGGACGCTACAATACTGATTACCTCTGACCAGTTACGATTGTTCACAGATGGACGATATAAAGTTCAGTCCCGGGATGAGTGTGAAAATTTCAGGATTCATGTTAGTCGTGACAAAATTGCTTCAATAGGAAAGGTCATCAGGAGTCTTGGGATAAAGAGGCTCGGAATAGAAGGCTCCAGAGTCAGCTATGATTTCATGAATTTCTTACAGAAAAAAATTACGGAAGTTGAGATAGTGTCCCTTGGGCGGCAAGGTCTGGAAAGCCTCAGAATAATCAAGGACCCCACTGAGGTTGAAGCAATTCGTAAGGCGGCCGGGATCGCTTCGGCAGCATGCTTGAAGCTTCTGGACTCACGTGTTTCAGGTAAAAGCGAGATAGAATTGGCTGGGCGTTTGGAACTAAATTTTACCGAACTAGGGGCATCCGGCGAATCATTCAGTACCATTGTGGCTTCAGGACCCAGAAGCGCATTGCCCCATGGTAGGCCGACGGGCAAAAAGGTGGAGCCTAACGAACTCGTAATAATAGATTATGGATGTATGGTGTCCGGTTATTGCAGCGATGAAACCGTGACCTGCATCGTAGGCTCTCCAGATCCGGAGCAACTTAAAATATACCAGGTTGTGTCCGACGCGCATGATAAAGCAATTGATTGCCTGAGCCCCGGGATGAGAGCTAATCAGGTGGACCTAGTCGCGCGACAAACTATTTCGGACGCAGGGTGGGGAAAATATTTCCTGCACAGTCTTGGTCATGGGATTGGCCTCGAGGTTCATGAAGCGCCATTCCTTTCCCCGAAGTCAAATGTTGTTCTGGAAGAGGGCATGGTTTTTACTATCGAACCGGGTGTATACATCCAAGGATTAGGGGGAGTTCGTCTTGAAAGCCTGGTTCACATGTCATCGTCTGGTCCGGAGGTTCTTTCAAAAGCCCCCAAAACACTCATTCACGTAGATTGAAACAGCGAACGGGTTTTTAGCAATTGCTAATTACGCGGGACCAGGGGGAAGTTTTTGCAAAGGTTCAAGGGGTTGCGGATAATAAACTTTTCCTTTGCCCAAAAGTGGTTAAATTAAGTATTTAAGGTAATTGAGATCTAAACTGTAATTCATAAGAAAGAAAGGATTATTTCCAAACTACAATGTACTCGACCTCAGATTTTAGAAAAGGACTCAAGATTGAGATTAATGGTGAGCCGTTTACCATGGTGGATTTTCTCCATGTAAAACCGGGAAAAGGTGGCGCTTTCGTTCGAACAACTCTGAAGAGCCTGATTTCAGGAAATGTTGTCGATAGGACGTTTAGATCAGGTGAAAAAATCGACAAACCGGACTTGGAAGAAAGGCAGATGCAGTTCCTGTACGAAAGTGACGGGGAATTCCATTTTATGGACAGCGAGACATATGAGCAATCATTCCTAACAGAGGAGCACCTTGGTGATGTGCGCAACTACCTGCAGGAGAACGTCGGTGTTACGGTCCTTTTTCACAACGGTAAGCCTATTGGTGTTGAAGTGCCGATTTTTGTCGAACTGACCGTAACCTCGGCTGAACCGGGACTTAAGGGTGACACCGCTGCTGGGGCGACTAAGCCTGCAGTTCTGGAAACTGGCATGACGGTTCAGGTTCCACTTTTTGTAAATGAGGGTGATGTCTTGAAAATAGACACTCGTACCGGCAAATACATGGAACGCGTTCGCTAAAGGAACCACATGGAAAATTACGGTCTTGTAACCCACGATGATCAATCATTTTTAGCGAAAGTTGTTCAACTTGGAATCCAGAGAGGGGAACTAAGTCGGGATCGCGCTGATGAAATCGTCCGCATGTCTGTTGCTATGGCCAACAAGTATGTATTGCAAAAGGAGATTGATTTCCGTTCTGTTGAACAATTGGCGAAGGTGCAGCAGACGGTGCTCAAACTTGTTGGTGTTGGGCTTGAAATCAAGAGCGAAGGTGATGCGGATGAAGGAGTGTATCATCTTAGAGAACGCTCTCCCGTCGATTTATTTAGGCTCGCGTACACTAGAACAGAGAGCCTAAGAACCGAATGGAAGAAGCTTCTTCTTCACGATCGAGTACAAATCCTTGTGAACCGGAAAGAATATGAGTGTCTAAGCGAAATAGCCTGCCAGTTACTCTCAAAAATGAGCGTCTTCACTGAGGGAGAACTTTATGTCATCAAGACCATGACGCTTGAAGATGATCTGTTCACATCACTTTCGGTGCTCGAGTATTATGAATCTGAATTAAGAAGATACAAATTTATTCTCGAACTTAAAGACGCTCTTCCTTTCAGTATGCTAAACCGTTCAAGTATTGTTAGAGCCGAGAACCTATCAGAGGTTGATTCAATCCGGGAGGCTCTTATAAACACCCTTGTGATATCAGCTCATCTTGAAACAGACAGCCCGGTAGTTATAAGCAGTAACGATATTAGAGAGTTTCTCGAATCGATAGATTGGAATTCCACTGAAGATCCGTTTCCCGTAGAACTCGAGCCTACTGTCATTGATGTGATTCATGAGCTTGGTCATGGAATGAAAGAGGAAGACGCGTCTTTTTTGGCAAAAGAAATTATCAATACTATTCAAAAGCTTGTGAATACAATTATCAATGATTGGAACTCAGTCA
Source organism: Desulfomonilaceae bacterium (assembly GCA_041662605.1). Classification (NCBI taxonomy): domain Bacteria; kingdom Pseudomonadati; phylum Thermodesulfobacteriota; class Desulfomonilia; order Desulfomonilales; family Desulfomonilaceae; species Desulfomonilaceae bacterium. Next base: position 53,462 of record JBAZSD010000009.1, on the reverse strand, counting down.
ATTCTTTATCTACACAGGTCTTTTTCAAGAGATGGGCCCGCATTACTATACTGTCAGACAAAATGGACGAACTGGATCATCTTTTCTCCACTTCTGGATCCCTTGATGAGTTTGAATTCGAGTCACTCATGGATATGCTCTCTAAATCTCCAGGGGCTGATGTTTCAATCGTGATAGAGCGGTTGCCATGGGAAACGCTGTCTCCAAATCAAGTTATCAGGCTTTTTCAAGACTTGCGATCCCACCAGAAAGAATTGGGGATGCATGTTTCACTGAAAGAATTCACGGGGCCGGAACTGATTGACTTGTTGGAATCTATGGATGGAACGACGATTGACCTAATGTTTCCCAAGATTAAAGAATGCATTGGAAATCTTTCGCTTGAGCTGGAAGACCTTGAAATATTGGCGTCATTGCACGAGACTGATTCAATCCGCTTGATGAGGGTCGCAGGCCCTCCACACCTGGACAAAGGACACGCTCTGGTAGAGTTTCGCGATGGAAGTCACAAAATGCGGCAAATTTTGTTTAATTCCTGTATAAGGGCTGATTTCTTTCCAGATCTGTTCGTTGAAGCCTGGAATATCGACCCTCAGTTTGTAAAAAGAGAGGTGAAAACTCTAGCGACCGAAGAAATTGGACCATTTCTTAAGTCTATAGCTGGTGGAACACCTCCAACAGTGAGCAAAAATGAGAATAATGAATTTGTCCTTCGATTTGGGGTTGGTGAATTAACCAGTTTCTATAATAGCCTGCCGCTAACGAAAAGAAGAGCTGCGCTAAGATATTTTACTCACCCGAAGAAATTGGCGGAATTCTAAAGCGTTTGGTAACACCGGTCGAAATTAAGTATACCAAGGCCTCAAGACCAAAGAAATGGCAGTGTGCGCCGATTGAAGATCCAATGGTCGCTCTTGTCCAAAGGGAAATTCGCGAAGGCAGCCACAGTCCTTCGCGAAATGATCGGATTACATTTATCTTTTTGCCCATGAGCGAGGAGCGACATTAGGCGTTCGAAAAAACCTGGATTTGTTACTGTTGTTCAAGCTTTTTCAGAAATTCCGGATTTACCGGATAGCCTCGCTTCTGAGCTTCCTGGGCATGACGCTTGGCCTCTTCGATTTGATTGCTTTGGAAATAGGCTACCGCCAGGTTGTTGTGAGCCATGCCAAATTCAGGTTTCAATTGAACAGCGCGAAGATTATGCTCAATTGCTTTTTCCAGGTCTCCGGAAACGAGGTAGATATTACCCAGATTGAGATGGGAGATTACCGAGTTCGGATCAATAGCTAGAGCTTTTTCAAAACTTTTCTCCGCTTGGTCGAGCATACCTTTCTGACTGAAAGCAATTCCGATATTTACACAGGCTTCTACAAGATCAGGCCGGAATTCCAGCGCCTTAAGGCTTTCTTCGATACAACCGTCATAATTACCTTTTTGGAGCAACATCCCTGCGATATTGACCCTAGCTTCAAGCATTCCTGGTTTTAGCTTTAAAGCAGCTCTGAACTCTGATTCCGCCCTATCCCACTGTTTTGAACGAACCAGGGCCAAAGCCAGGTTGTATCGCAGGTTGGCGGAGTCAGGATTTTCGGACAGTTTGTTTTCGAGATCTTCCACGGAGTCTAGGACGAATTCCTTATTTTCAGAAATATTATTTGTGCAATCTGAAGTCATTTTATCACCTTAATAAAAGCTGTGGTTCTAAATGTTAGGATAAAACTAAACGCAGGCGGCTGATTAGTCAAGGATGGCTTGTGATCATCTCCGGTTCAGGCGTGGATGGCGGTAATAATACCGTGACATCTGCAAGAAGTCGCTATCAAAAAGTTCTTTCCAGGCCTAATCGCATCCAGCGTCGACCGTAAACCAAGAAGGGTGTAACCGCCAACACCGGGCGCCAGTTGAAAACTTCTTAGGGTCAGAACTCTGAAATCAGGCACTAATAATCGTTCAATCAATTGAAACATGGGTTCCCGAATCCTGCCCGTAACCGAGCAAGTTTCTCCTTCCTCGCAGTCATCAGGACAAAGAAAATCCGCATGACTGACGCAAAGATTAGACTTGTCAACCAACAAGGGATTCTGAAATTGATCGCAGAGCCCATTTGGGATTTCTACACTTCTAATCCCCAAGTTGGACGCGACTATGAAAGCGGCCGCCACATTGAACGGAGCTACAGGAATGACGACATCCGTTTCGAGCAATTGATCTTGCTCTAAAAGAAATTCAGGCCCGCTTTGTTGGATGCACCGGGTTTGTTTATCCGAGGGGAAATCACCGATCGAAATGTTAGGGTCCACTATAATGAACGTAGCGGACGGCGCCTGGTTCTTCAGCCTATCAAATGCTATTCTTCCAAACTTCCCAAATCCTACAATCACAAATCTCAATTAGGTTACCGCCTTTACGACTCGATTTTTTCCACTCAAATCCTTGAAGACTCGAACCATAGAAAACCCGTTTGTCTCCAGCAACTTCTTCACCGAGTCGAATTGCTCCTCCCCAATTTCAAGAATTAATCTACCGCCAGGCTTAAGTCTATCTCGAGAAGTTGGAATCAATCTTCTAATAAGGTCAAGACCGTCTAAACCACCATCAAGAGCTTTTCTGAACTCGAAATCACGAATTTCTGGAGCCAGTGAATCTATATTGTTTGAGGGTATGTAAGGCGGATTAGAATAAATTACGTCAAACATGTGCTCGGCACGAACGGACTCGAGCAGATCCGACGCAAAGAAAAAAATTTGGGCCGCGAAGCCATGATTTGACGCATTAGCGGAAGCACAATTCAGGGAATTTATAGAAATGTCGCAAGCGAATAATTGAATGTCAGGCCTTACGCTTGATACAGCAATCAGTGGCGCTCCGGAACCGCAACCTACCTCAAGGATGGCAAGGTTCAAAAGGCCCTGGCAGTCCTCTAGGACTACTTGTACCAGTATTTCAGTTTCGGGACGGGGAATGAGAACACCTGGGGTGACTACGATGTCTAGAGACCAGAATTCCTTTTTCCCGATTATCAACGCTACGGGTTCCCGGAGCGCTCGGCGCCGTACAAGATCCCGGAAGCCAAGGCGTTCCCCGTCGCTCAAAGGACGGTCAAAATCTAAGTATAATCTGATCCGCTCGATTCCCAGATTGTGCGCTAGAAGCAATTCAGCATCCAGCCGAGGGGTTTCGCAACCCTTTCGTTTGAGGTAGTTCGTAGTCCACGTCAAGACGTCGCGGATAGTCCATACCGTTTTACTGTCGGAGGGTTCCGTCATGAGACCTGCAGCTCTTTCTGTAACATTCTCTTATAAGTCGGATGAGGAAATCGCAATTGGTTTACATTCACTTTATAACAAACTCGGCATTCAAATCACACGTTCAAACGTAAGATTGGCGCGCAAAAAATGGAACCCTTCAAAAAAAGAATTGTCGCTAATATTAGCCGCATTCTACCCCTCCCGAGAGACTTCGATGCGCGCATCGAGGTCTCCCCTCCTTCCTAAGGCGTCAAACATCAGGGCCACATTTGAGATTTCAATAAATATTCTGCCGGACGAACCCAATTCAAGGAAAGAATTACATCTTTTCAACTGATTTAACAAAAGATAGCAAACTGGCCACTGACATTTGGGCGACTCATTTGATGATGTATAAGGCTGCGGGAATGATAGATTCGCGGAGAGAATGCCGTTAAGCAAAAGCGTCTATGGCGAAATATCTCGCCTTTGAAGGGGCGTTCAAGGCTACCGACAAGGCGACTAGAATCTTTGGCGCGTATAGCCACTTGATGGAATACGAACCTAAAAGATTCTATCGCGAATGCCGTTTTCTTCTTTTCGGAGGTGGTACGTCCAAAATATTACAAACGATTATTGTCTAGTGACAAAGGGGTTTTCTAAATACTGGCCTGAAACGCTAGTATCATTTCTTTTTAGCAATCTCCAGGTCTATGAGTTTCTGGAATTCCGTCCTTATTTCCTCAAGCGGAACCATCGTGGCCTTTCGCGAAGTAGTAATTACTTTTCCTCGGGCCAATCCATACTCGACTGTTTGAGGATAGTGAAATTTTCTCTTTGAAATTCGTCTCTTATCCATCCATGGGGCTTGATGAATGGGCAGGTAGAAAGAAAATCTAAAAGGCTCCATTACTATTTGAAAATGATATAGGTCGAAATAACCTTCTTCATAATCTATTTTACATTTTGGGGTGAGATACATCCTGATGTGATGCTTGTTCGAATTGGTCTCATTTTCCCATCTCTTTTTGGCTTCCGGAGAAAGTGTGTATATTTCTCTGTCTCCACGGCGAATATAGTTCACAGTCAAACAGCCGTGTCCACTCTTGAAAATCTTTTCCAAGACATTGTGCTTCAATGGAAAAAGATCTGAAGTAGTTTTCGTTTCGTGAACCAGAAAACACATATAATAGCATGCCTTGGCAATTTCTTTGTCAGGAGAAGGAAATGAGTTGATTTCGTCAAGATTTGCCTGGTGTTGGCGTACTTTCTCTGGAATTACAACTTTGGGTTCTTTTATTTTTCTAGGTTTTTGAGGAGCTGGTCCAAACCTAAGGCCTCTAGCTCCCTGCAAGAAAGGCTTGAGTCCTTTTTCCTCTCTTTTGTATACGATTATAGGATCCCTTCTGGGAGGTTTCTTAGGCATCTTTCTCTCCTCATGCCGAGTCGGCTTTTTGGTTTTCGCTAAACTAGCGCCCAGATTTATTGGTTTCTAACCCCAACAGCTCAGCAATTTGTCTAGGCAGCGCAAAAACAATTCTGATAGCGCTTGGCTGCATATCCAGCAGAGAGCAGCCAAATAAACAGTTGCGACAATCAGACACGTTTTTCATGAACTATGAAAACGCCTCCCAGTCAATTTCATCTATTACAAGGCTAATTGTCTTTCAAGGGTTCAAGAACGAAACTGATTCTAAACGCCGATTTATGGAATTACAAGGGATTTTGATTGATCCACTCCCCTTTTCGCTGTTCCTCAAAATTACCTCTAAACGTTTAATACGAAGGAATCAAGAACTTTTTTCACTCTCAATAGGGTTGAATAGATTTCTAAATCAAAATATAGTGATACCAGAAAAGGAGTAGCAAATGGATTTGATAGAATCAGCTTTATCTGAAGGACGGAGAACCCTTTCGGAATACGAGTCGAAGCTCGTTCTCTCATATTACGGAATACCTATTGTCCAGGAATTATTAGCTGGAAGTGAATCAGAACTGGAATCCGCAATCAACGCTTTGGGGTTTCCATTGGCAATCAAGGCGTGCGCGCCTAACATTACCCACAAGACGGATTTGAACCTGTTAAAATTAAATCTGCAGACTAAACAAGAAGCCCTGGACGCATTTAGATTTATGACGCTTGAATTAGCTAAATTAGGTGGGGGAGCCGTTTTAGTTCAGAAAATGGCCAGGGGACAGAGAGAGTTGATGGTTGGCATGACGCGTGATCCTCAATTTGGACCATGTGTGATGTTTGGCTTGGGAGGAATTTTTGCTGAAGCCCTTGAAGACGTCTCTTTTCGTGTAGCGCCATTGGAGAACAAAGACGCCTTGGAGATGATGAACGAGATTAGGGCACGGAAGCTACTTGGGGCCTTCCGCGGAATGCCTCCGGTAGATACGGAACGGTTGGGCAGTATTCTAGTAAATCTAGGCAGGTTAGGTATGGAAAATGATAGAGTCCAGGAGGTAGACGTAAATCCACTCATAATCGATGAAGGCTCTCTAGTTGCGGTGGACGCCCTTATAGCGCTCAATTAGAGATAAAATAACTAGAAGTATCCAATTATGTTATATAATTGTCTTTATATGCTCAATCGGAGGATAAATGACTCTTAAAGAAATTGATCACATTTGCTTTGCTGTCCATAGCCTTGAGAAGGCTCGACAGACTTACGAAGGCGTTTTTGGGTTGAGCCCCGCGGCTGAATATGTTTCAGAAGAAGAATCAATCAAAGTAATCCGTTATTACGTGGGACCGGTGGCAGTGGAATTACTGGAGCCCCTGAATCAGGAATGCGAGGTTGCGAGGTTTCTGAAAAAACGTGGAGAGGGTTTTTTCCTTATTTCTTATAGGGTTGACGATGTAGAGGCTTCCCTGAAAGAACTGAGGAGTAAAGATCAAAAAATCATCGACATTGAGCCAAGGAACTTTATGGGTAGTAATTACAGGTACGCGTTTCTTCAGCCACCAGCCCAAGCGCACGGAGTGCTAGTCGAAATAATTGACGGGACTTTTAATCTTCCATAATTGAAAAAGTACTTCTCAAATTTAGATTAATTCCTGATTAATAAGTTTATTTCTAATATCATACTCAAATTATATTGATATGATATTAGGTTATATTAAAGCCTAATATCATTTTAACGTATTGTATCCGTTGAATATGTCAACAGATTTAAATTCACGAAAGAGATTCACAAACAATTATACTAACATAAGATGTCATGGACTTTATATGTTGAGATCTTATTCTCTGTTTTAACAGTAAGATGACTATTTTTTATAAAAAGTGCTTGACAAATAATTCATATCTTACTAGAAGTTGCGCACCTGCATCAGTCCTACCAAATATACCTTCCGTAGCCTCTCGCCAAGCGTCCTACCCGATGCCCCGTAGGGGGTCCCGCCTTTTTTGGGGACAACAAAGCCTAACTATATCAAATAATTAGGCATGCATCCCCGTAACTATAGAATCTGTAATTGTTGGAAATTGCAATTCTGTAAGACTTGATCATCACTTCGATGCCCGCGAATGCGCAGACCAATGCGAAAAGAGTAGATTGCGGGAGATGAAAGTTGGTGATCATGCCCCCCACAACCTTAAATTTGTACCCTGGGGTTATAAATAGCCTAGTGGTATGTGTTCCACTACAAAAACCGATAGTAGGTTCATAAGAGGCTTCCAGGGCCCTAACGCACGTCGATCCAACAGCGATTATCCTTCTCCCCTCTTCAATGCATTCCTGAAGCGCCTTCGCTGTCGAGTCAGTAATTATGTAGTTTTCGGGTTCCATTTTATGGAGCCGAATGTCCGGTGTCTTAATCGGAACGAAGGTTCCGGGGCCGACATGCAGCGTGATTTTAAGTATTTTTATACCCTTGGAAGCAAGTTTAGCAAAAATGTCTTCAGTAAAGTGCAGACCGGCTGTAGGGGCCGCGATTGAGCCAGGGTTTTGTGAATAGATGGTCTGATAACGCTCCCTGTTGTTTACCAGGGGAGTCTCTTTTTGTCTAATGTATGGAGGAAGAGGGGGAACTCCAAACCTGTCCAGAAATGCCAAAAAGCCTGTTTCCTTGACAGGAAATTTGATCCACGCTCTTCCGGGGGATACAATATTTTCCACCATTAATTCTATTCCGTCAGAAATCTCTATTATGGTTCCGTTGCGAAGATGTCCACTGGTCTTGAACATGCAATTACGATACGCTAAGTCCGTAGGATCGTACGGTTCCTGCGGCTCCGCCGGGTCCAGAACCAGAAGCCGCACTATGCCTCCGGTCCTCTTTCTTGCCTCCAGGGAGGCCGGAATCACCTTAGTTTCATTTATTACCAGGGCATCAGAACCATTTAGCAATTGGCTTAACTCAAAAAAGTTGCGATGTTCCAGGGTTCCTGTTTTTCTGTCTATGTAGAGTAATCTAGAGTGATCCCTTTTGGATACGGGTTCTTGGGCCACAGCCTCTGGAGGCAAGTCGTATGAATATGTGGAGAGGCGAAATTCTAGAGGCACATCTTCGAATGGATTGATGCCCTCGTCCGTTGGGATGGAAATAGTAGCGCAGCTCATAATTAGATCCAGTTTGTCCGGAAATGCTCCTAAAAAGAGGAGCTATTTCTCGCGACAAAAACGAACATGAGCCCCAGGGCCATCAATATTGCTCCAAAAATCCTAAGGGTATTATCCGGCTGCGCTTGCACTATCTTCATAACGGTCTTCATCCTGTCAGGGGAAGCGAAGTAGGGAATCCCCTCTATGATCATGACCATTCCGATGACACTTAAGAAAAAATCCATGAAACGCCTTTCGTAGGACACCTGTGTTGTTTAGGAGACTTTTTGCTGGATTGATGAGGCAGTAAGGTCTTTAACCAACACAAACAGAACTGCGGCATAACATCCCAAATATATGTAAAGTTGGGAGTCACCTAAAAGGTTTAAAGATATTAGTATAATATCCAATAAAGTACATGGGACCAAAACAAAACTAGCTAATTTGAATCCTTTACCAAAACTGAACGGGATCGCAAGATAACGAGTCACCAACTGTATTGATAGGGCGGAAATGAGTGTTTGAACTATTTTCCCGATTCCAAAATATATTAGGGATCCTAAAAAGATGGACAGTATGATGCTCGAACGATATTCTCCAATTTCTGACGATATTGTCTGAGAATTGAGTATCATATCGGGAAAATTATTCAATTTGATTGTAGAAATCTCCTCACGGTTCTTGATGACCAGAGAATGGCGCAACAACAACATGCCGGTATTGTCTTTTTTCAAGTGAGACAGGGGGTTAGGGTCAGGATTTTTCCTAGTGTCGATAATGGCTGTAAGGTTGAGATCTTGAGGCGTTTCCACGAAATACGGTTGCTTTTCCTTGATAGTAGCCTCACCATCTACAATAGAGATTTCCGGACAGTACAGGTCGAATTTCGAGGCCACTTTTTCCAAAAAAGTCAAGAATTGCAAGCCAGAGGTTAAAGTGAAGACGATGGAGCTTGACGCTATGCATACCAATAACGTCAGGATCACTATTCTAAGGGTGGCTGAAGAAAGCGACTGGGATAACGAACCATCATCAGATGAGTCGATTCCGGAATTAAGTTTCATCCGAGAGCCTTTCCACGAATTAAGTCAGAAGCCACTGTTTTAGAATTCAGCTTAAATAAAATGATCATGCGCATGAAGTAGTACCCGAAGATATCTTCAAAATCTTACCATCCGATAACTTCAGAAGCAGCGATCCGTCGGAATCCAAGGCGGTGGCCGTACCAGTGATCCCGTCCCTGACTAGCTTCATACCTTTATGAACCCATCTCCGCTCCCACTGAAGAGGAATAAAATCTGGGCCTACGTTTTCAACTCGGTTCAAGAGTTCGCTCATTCTTTGCAGAAAAGTAGTCGCAATTGTCCTGAGGTCGACTATCTTGCCTGTCAAGCTAAAAAAAGACGTCAGAGATTCTCTTAATTGGTCCGGAAAATCTTCAGCTCTTGAATTGACATTCAACCCGACTCCTACAACTATGAAATCTACTATTTTTCCGAGGAATCGAGCCTCAGAGATTATACCGGCGATTTTTTTCCCTTCAACCAAAACGTCATTCGGCCATTTAAGTTGGGCTCTAAATGGTCTGCAGAAATCGTCAACCGTTTCCGCTGCGCAGATGGCCGATAGCATGCCTATCAGTGGAGCTTTAAGAATTTCAATATTTGGTCGCACTATCACAGAAAAGGCAAGGTTCTTACCCGGAGGTGATATCCATTGCGAGCCGGACCTGCCTCGCCCCTTTGTCTGATTCAAGGCCATTACCGTGGCGCCGGAAACTCCTCCATCAAGCGCCATCCTTACGGCTACCTCTTGGGTAGAAGTTGTTTCCTCAAGTACAATTAGCTCAGGCCTGAACATAAACTTTCTTCCCACGGACCAGAAATTGGAACAGCCGACTCAAAGAGGAGACTCTCATGCCTCTTTCATAGCAAGTGTTTTTGCTAAGGCGTCTCTGAGTCCGCTTAGTTTGGTAAATAATTCAGCCTGACGTTTTCTCTGCTTTTCAATTGCTTCCGGTTTTGCTTTGGAAATAAAATCAGGGTTGCTCAGTTTCTTGTCCACAGCTTCATGCTCAACGGTGTTTTTGCTAATTTCCTTGTTCAACCGGGATATTTCAGCGTCCAGGTCAACTATTCCATGCAGAGGGATGTAGACTCTCGCTCCACTTACGACGGCTGTAGCGCTATTTTTGGGAGCCGTAAAATCCGAGGTCAATTCTCTCAGATCCAGACTCAATATGCGCGCCAGACTCATCACCATAGCGGTGTTAACCCTGACAAGATCGATCTGTTCCACGCTCGCGCAAGCTATGATTACAGGAAGAGTTTTACCTGATGAGACGTTCATCTCGGCTCTAAGATTACGCACGGCGTAAATTAGAGCCATCAGAAACTGCATATCATTTTCGGCTCTTTCATCTATCCATTGGCAGTCGACCGCGGGGTAAGGTCCTTTTATGATCGGCTCGGAACTTGAACCCAGTTTTGACGCTATCTCTTCAGTGATGAAAGGAATGAACGGGTGCAGAAGTCGCAGCAATGAGTCCAATGTATGGGTCAGAACTCTGACCGCTCTCGACGACACCACTGGGTCAGAGTCAGCGAGAGGAATCTTTGATACTTCCAATCCCCAATCGCAGAATTCATGCCAGGAAAACTCATACAAGGCATGGGCGGCGTCGTTAAAAGAGTAAGTTTCCAGCGCCTCACGGACTACGCCGACGGTTCTGTTCAGTCGCGAAAGCAACCATTTCTCGGGCAATGTGAAGCCCGAGAAATCGTTTAGATCAGTTTCAGAAACGTCCGTTGAAGAGTAGGGAAGGGTAAATCTGGCAGAATTCCATAACTTGTTCATGAAATTCCTGTACCCCTCAATCCGGTTTTCGGATAATCGGATGTCGCGTCCTTGAGCAGCCAAAGCTGCCAGAGTGAAACGAAAAGCGTCCGTCCCATATTTGTCCATTACCATAAGGGGGTCGATGACATTGCCCAATGATTTACTCATCTTTTTCCCATGTTCATCTCGAACGAGGGCATGAATATAGACATCTCTGAAAGGCACTTCACCCATAAATTTTAGACCCATCATCATCATTCTGGCTACCCAAAAGAAAAGGATGTCAAAACCTGTGACCAGACAGGAGGTAGGGTAAAAAGTCTTCAAGAGTGGCTTTTGTTCAGGCCACCCCATGGTTGAAAATGGCCAGAGCGCAGATGAAAACCAGGTATCCAGAACATCTGTCTCCTGGTCCAGCTTGCCGCTCCCGCATGCTGGGCATTCTGGAGGGGTTTTTCCAGCAACAATTATCTGGCCGCACTCGGCGCACGTCCATGCAGGAATTCGGTGTCCCCACCATATCTGTCTGGATATGCACCAATCGCGGATGTTGTTCATCCAGTCGTAGTAGGTTTTGGCCCAATGTTCCGGAATTATGCGAGTTCGACCAAGCTGCACAGCCTCAAGAGCTTCTTTTGCCAATGGAGCGACACGAACGAACCACTGTTTTGATATAAGGGGCTCCACTACATCCTTGCATCTGTAGCATTTTCCTAATCCCACATTGTACGGAGTAACTTCTTCAAGAAACCCCTTTTCCTGAAGCTCTTGAACTATCCGGGTCCGACACTCATAACGATCCAGACCTTGAAAATGAATTCCCCTCTCATTTATTCTTGCGTCAGAGTCCATTATTGTAACTCGTTCCAGATCATGTCTTATGGAAAGCTCAAAGTCCGTGAGATCGTGTGAAGGGGTTACTTTAAGCGCGCCAGTTCCGAAATCCATCGCGACTATCGGATCGGCAATTATCCGGAGCCTTCGTCCTACAAGGGGCAGGATAGCGAATTTCCCGACATATCTCGAATATCTCGGATCTGTCGGGTTAACCGCCACTGCTGTATCTCCAAGCATTGTTTCGGGTCTGGTCGTTGCGACAATCAAACACTCATCGGAATTCTCAATTGGGTACCGAATATGCCAGAGAGATCCCGGAGTCTCTTCATGCTCTACTTCAAGATCAGACAGGGCGGTATGACACCTCGGGCACCAATTTACTATATAATCCCCTTTATAGATTAAGCCTTCATCATACAACTTTACGAAAACCTCCCGGACTGCGTTAGAGAGGCCTTCATCCATTGTGAATCGTTGTCTATCCCAGTCGCATGAACATCCAAGACGCTTCAACTGATTAATTATTACACCGCCGGACTGTTCCTTCCATTCCCAAACTTTTTCGATAAATCTATCTCTTCCAAGATCATCCCGAGTCAGGCCTTCCGCTCCAATACGTCTTTCGACAACGTTCTGAGTCGCTATACCAGCGTGGTCCATACCTGGCATCCAGAGCGTGTTGTATCCGTTCATTCGATGGTAACGAATAAGTATGTCCTGGAGAGTATTGTTAAGGGCATGCCCCATATGTAGTGAACCTGTGACATTCGGAGGTGGGATAACAATTGAATATTCAAGACCGGTTTTATCGTCGCCTGCCTTAAAATATCCGTTTTCGAGCCAAAAATCGTACCACTTTGATTCAATCTCGGCAGGGCTATATGTCTTTGGCAGCAAATCCTGAGTCATACATAACTCCTCTGACAGCTTAATAGTCGCTAAATGTAATAACAATACAGAATATCATGAACCGACATCGCACGCAATTATTGGTCACGTGAGAGCGAGTTCTTTCGATCCATCAACAGCCCTTAAAGCCAGGCCAGAACGAATCACAAGCCGCCTCCATAAAGAAGTTGTTGATTTTTTTGTACTATTTCTGATAAAATATGATCAAATCCATGTATTCAGGAGAATTGAGATGCGATATATTTTTGTGTCGCTACTGTTGGTAGCCGCATTGTTCGCATTTTCTTCAAACAGTTCTGCGGTTGGAGTTTACATTCCGGGGAAGGAAAAGTGTGATTGCTCACCGTTAATTCAGCGTGGGGTAATCCCCGACACTTGGAACAAATTGACTGAAGCCCTATTGATACCACAGATTTCGTGGGCGATTGACAAACTTACCCTCGAGGCTAAGGCAGTAATAAGTCAATTTGGGCAACCTCCGACCAGTCAGACAGCCGAAGTATCATCTTCTAAAGAAAGTAAGGTTCTTAAAGATGAACCCCTTCCTCTAGTCAAGGAGAAGATACGGAAGATTGAGAAGAAAAAGAAAAAACCTGTCGTTAGCGCAGCAAAAACCAATTCAAAGAAAGCCAAGAAGGCTGACGACAAGTCGGGCAAACCCAAAAAGAGAATTAAAGCCCCCCTGAAGGCTTTGTGATGGGAAGATGAAATCGATCTCACGTCTATTTATTTTTTCTTCGCCTGGAAGATGGCTTTCGTCGCCACTTTCGTTGTAACCAGAACCCCTGTTCAGGTTTTGTTCGGAGCCACGTTTCGAACAAATCGTGAAATTTCTGGCTCAGAGCTATGAGATCAGCTTTTTGATCGCCGGTAGTTTCAAATTCTATGTCGGGTCCAAACGTTGAAAGGTACTTCCCATTGTCTAAACGATAGGTGCATATTGGTAACACACGCGCCTTTCCCTCTATCACCAGTTTGGCGAACACCTCGTTGGCAGGGGCGGGAGTTCCAAAAAAATTGACGAAAACACCTCGTTCAACATCACCTCTCTGATCACCCAGGCAGGCTACCAGAGCGCCTTCCTGCAAAAGCGTTATCAATGTCTGGACCACTCCTTTATGTGGGAAAGTCCTTATCTCAGCGTCGCTTCCCGCTCGGCTAAATAAGTAACGAGAAAGGAACGGATTTTTTAGACCTGTTGCGAATAGGTTTGTTCGATAACCCAGAAACTTGGTTGTAGCGGCGCTGACTTCAAAACATCCGAAATGTGATGTGAGGAGGCAAATTCCATGATTTCCCGGCATCGTCGCCAGATCGTATGCAAGTTTGCCTTCAATAATGATCTTTTCAGCCATCTGTTCTTGAGTCCACCGCCGAATTAGAAAAAATTCCACCAAGAGAAGCCCTACGTGTTCAAAGCTTTTCGTAGCGGTTTTATTTATCCATTCCTCTGACTTTTCTTTGCCAAAAGCGATGGTAAGATTTTCAATTACTGCGTCTCTTCGATCACTTAGAACAAGCCGACCGACTCGCCCGATAAATCTGCCGAAGGCCCTTGCCCAGGATTCAGGAACGATATTTATGCAGATTTCTACTACCTTGACTAAAAGATAGACCAAATAGTCCACGATCAGGAAAATATTCAATTGTCTTTGCATTTATGGCCCCCGGAAGAAACATGGCCACCTAAAATAGCACATGATAGATCTGGCATACAAACTGATATCGAATATTGAAACGCTCCTTGAGATCGAGTATCGTAGCGTCCGAATTCCGTCTCAAATCAATTTTTATTAACGGTCTTATTTCAACGGCGATAATGGATTAAAGGGCGCATGTCGAGACTTCTATTTATTTTGAGCACGCTCTGTATATTTGTTTGCGCTTCTATTTTTGTCGCCGGTTGTTCAAAGAAAATAATCCGCCAGAGCACTGTGTTTGATCTGGACAAGACCTTTGATGAAAAGTCGGAAGATTCCCGTGAAAATTTTAAGGATAAAGGAATTCAACTAGCGCGTGAGAGAAATTTTGTCCAAGCCATAGATCTTCTAAAAAAATATACGCAAGATCAACCTGCCGATTTCTCGGCGTTCAACGCACTTGCGATCAGCTACAAGAATACGGGTGATTTCTCTAAGGCCATGCTGAATTTTGAAAAGGCGCTCAATCTTGCTTCCGCTGCGGAAGAACGCGCCAAAATTCTGGCTAATATCGGGAACCTGTATTATAGCGACGGCAAGTACCAGGCCGCACTAGGATTTTACAAAGAAGCCGCCTCAGAATTTGATAAGAATCCGATGTACATGATTTTGATCGCCAGAACGTTCGTTGTTCTTGGGGACTACGATCGAGCCAAGAAAGTCCTTTCAACTTTGAATACTAAGGGCTTCTGTCCTTCGGACTTGGACAAAGGAGAAGATCGTGGGCTCAACAACTATCTACTCGCTGAAATCTACACGGGATTGAATGATGAGAAAAAAGTGTATGCAAATATCGAAGAAGCCCTGAAACTCGACCTTCCAAGATTTCGAGCAAAGCTTCTTCATGACATGAAGGATGAAAAGAATCTCTTTTATACATTGAAGGGAGACAAACGTGTAAATGATATTCTTGCCCGTCATGGATCACCTTCTATGTAGTTGGCGCCGGAGAAAGACTTCCAGTCGGGAAAAAACATAACTATGGACAATTATGATGTGAGTGGAGATAATTAAACCCAGCGGTTCAAAGCATCGGATCCTTCGCTCGGAGGCGGGAGTGTTAAATAGTTCGGAAAAGGAAAGATTCGGACAGTTACTCACTAGCGCTGGGCAGATGTACTTCGAAGTTAATAAAGATTTAGAGGTAACTTATGCCAATGATTTGCTAAAAGAAGTTTTCGGAAATCCAACTGGTAAGAAATGCTACGAAATTATATCCAACGCAACTGATATTTGTCCGGGCTGCCCCGTGGACAAAGTCCTCAAAGGAGCCACCAGATCTGTAGCTGAACTGTTTCGATACGACAAGGACGACATGCCAATTTGGCTGGATAGCACAGCTATTCCCATCAAAGATCACAAAGGCGCCATTGTTGGGGCCGGTCAATTGTCAGTAGATATGACCCAAAGGAAAAAAGACCTAGTTTGGAAAAAGGATTCCGAAAGATTGTACCGAAACCTTGTGGAACAATCTCCAGACGTGATCTTTTCTTTGGACGCTCAGGGGCACTTCACATTTGTGAATACACAGGTAGAGAAATTTCTTGGTTTCAGGGTGCACCATGTTCTGGAAACCCCTCTGAAGGATTATATAGCTCCTGAGGATAGATCAAGGCTTGAGAATCTTTCTGAACTGGAACCAGAATCAATCTGGGACGAGGAAGTCGCCGTGATCGACGCAAATGGCGCACGCAAATTTGCGAGGATAAGGATCAAGGTTTCGTTTGATGAGGTTGAAGAGACTCTCGGTTTTGAGGGAGTCATGCGAGATAGAACCGTTCGTAGGAAGCTGGAAGAGGATTTACGGGCTTCCCGAGCTGCGCTGGTTGAAAAGATCAAAATAATAGATGAGCTTTATGAGCACATCGTTGAATCCGGAAAATGCAAGGCAATAGAAGACCACACTGCCGAAGTGGCTCATGAGTTGCGGCAACCGCTGGCAATTATAGGGGGATTCGCTAGGAGGCTTTCAAAAGCTCTCGACGGACTTGACGCAATAGATCTCGATCGTCAAAAACAGTATGTGAGTATCATAATATCGGAGATACAAAGGCTAGAGAAAATACTCGACCGCCTGATTGAATTTACAAAACGTGGCAATATCACGGTTCAGAAAATTAACCCGAATGACCTCATCAAATATATAATAGCTATTACTGAAGCCCGTGTGATCCAAAAAAACATTTTGCTAAATGTTAACCTTGGTTCAGAGATTGGCGAGATACCACTTGATCCGGGCCGCTTTCAGCAACTGGCTTTGAATTTGCTTTCAAATGCGGTTGACGCTTCACCTGTCGGTGGAGTCATAGATCTGGAAACGGGCGTGTCCATTCCGAGTGACCGGGCTATGAAGATAGGAGCTTTAGCCTCCGAAACATTTTTTGAAATGAAGATACGCAACAACGGACCTGTTATTCCCCCTGAAATAATCCAAAACGTGTTCAATCCGTTTTTCACCACAAAAGAGCATGGAACGGGATTGGGGCTGACAGTAAGTAAAAAAATTGTTGAGGACCACGGCGGGTCAATATCTGTGAAATCTGATGAAGACGGGACTACTTTTACAATCTGGCTACCTCTAAAGGAAATGTCTAAGAGCAGGAATGACTTTTGTCTTTTTCAGGCTCCAGCTTAATTCTTGTCTGACTTAATGACTGAGTCTTATTTCAGCAAATCAGTCAAGGCGGATCTCACGCTTGAAAAGCTGAACTGGAATCCGTGGTTAATAAGTTTTCTAGGAAGAATCCTCTGGCCTTTAAGTATGACGGATCCAAACTCTCCAAGCGCTAGCCTGATAACGAGTCCTGGAGCTGGAATGAAGGAAGGTCGGTGGAGGATTTTGCCGATTTCCTCAGCTAGATTCTTATTGGTCACCGGTTCAGGTGAACAAAAATTAACAGGCCCTTCCACCGCCGGATTTTCAGCGACGAACAATGCGGCCCGACACAAATCCTGAAGATGTATCCAGGACATCCATTGGCGACCATTGCCGATTGGTCCACCCACAAAAAATTTAAACGGTCTAACCATCTGATCGAGTGCGCCCCCGTCATTTCCCAGGACAACTCCAAAACGCGTCAAGACGACTCGAATCCCTCTTTGCGACGCGTTAAGGGCTTCATTTTCCCAGTCAACAGCGAGTTGAGCCAAGAAATCCTTCCCCGGAGGAGATGTTTCATCCAATTCTTCGTCTCCGGTGAATCCATAATATCCAACGGCCGATGCGCTTAGAAACACTCCTGAAGAAGGGAGAGCTTCCACTAGATTTCTCGTAGTTTTTATTCGGCTTTCTCTCAGGAGTTTCTTGTAAACGTCGTCCCACCGC
The DNA here is from genome assembly GCA_041662605.1 of Desulfomonilaceae bacterium. Taxonomy (NCBI): domain Bacteria; kingdom Pseudomonadati; phylum Thermodesulfobacteriota; class Desulfomonilia; order Desulfomonilales; family Desulfomonilaceae; species Desulfomonilaceae bacterium. Next base: position 36,069 of record JBAZSD010000009.1, on the reverse strand, counting down.
CGAAAAATGTTAGCTCCCGCAAGGTTAATGAAGAGATCATATTTTTCAAGATTCTCTTGCCATGTTCCCTGTTTTGTGGATTCTCCGATCACAACGGAGACGCGTCCAGGAAGATCCTTGACCTTTGACGGGTTCCGGACCAGTAGGCTTACTTCATGCCCGTTATCGGTTAAAAACCGAGCCAAATTGGTCCCAACAAATCCGTTTCCGCCAGTTAGAAAAACTTTCATTGGGCTAGTCTCTATGCATCCTTCCCTAGTACTATCTCGTGAGGAGCGCAGCTACACGGGGAGTCATCTTCAGGTTTTCGATCCCATTCGGCGCAGACGTCACTGGAACGGGACGGGCGGGCTTCAATGATTTCGAGTTCATAGCTCAAATCGAATCCGGCCAGATTGTGATTAAAATCGATCACAATCCCATCTTCCCTGACGTCCTTGATTCGCACACTATCGGGTCCTTCATCGTCGTTAAATATGACGGAGATCTCCATCCCGGGATACGGCTCGTAACCTGGTGGAAAATGGAATTCCTTCTTATCCTTGACAAAGACCAGGCTATCGTCCCTCTTTCCAAAGGCTTCTTCCGCCGGAACATCGAAAACCATTTTCTGGCCTTGCGTTGCGCCTATCAGTCTTTTTTCTAAACCAGGGATGACATGCTTGTAACCGGTTACAAAATCCATTGTTTCCATTTGGTCCGAGCCTTTGAGCACAGGCCCGCCAACTATTTTCACTTTATATCTGATTTTTACGTAGGCTCCCGAAGCGGCTATTTCATAGGGCTGGTTGTCAACAGAACAATCCATAAAAAACTCCTTTTTGCTCTTTATGATAAGGAAAACGTAGTTATCGCATCCAGCACCGGGCAATAGAGCCAGATTTTTTAAGTTCCAGCGCTGGCGGGTTCACACATATGGCATCTGCTTCCGGACATCTGTCACGAAAAACGCAACCCTTGGGAAGATTGACCAGATCCGGAACCATTCCTGGAATCATGTAAAGTCTCAGCCGTTTTGTTTTGGCGCCCTGATCTATACGAGGAACCGATTTAAGTAAACCGATGGTATAGGGGTGGAGTGGATTTGAGAACAGCGCCTTCACATTCGCTTCCTCGACAATTTGACCGGCGTACATCACCGCTACTTTGTCCGCCATTTCCGCCACAACTCCCAAATCGTGGGTAATTAAAATAATTCCGGTATCTTTTTTATGTTTGATGTCATTCATGAGGTCAAGTATTTGAGCCTGAATCGTTACGTCAAGCGCTGTTGTAGGCTCGTCGGCAATCATGAGTTTAGGATCGCATGCTAACGCCATGGCGATCATCACTCTCTGACGCATCCCGCCGCTCATCTGATGAGGATAATCCCTAATACGTTCACTGGGTTCAGGAATGCCAACTGTCCTGAGCATTTCCAGAGCCGCTTCGAGAGCTTCTTTCTTGGTCATTTTCAGATGCGTGCGGTACACCTCGGAAACCTGATCACCAATTTTGAAAACCGGGTTAAGGCTCGTCATGGGTTCTTGGAAAATCATTGAAATGTCTTTCCCTCGAGTGGCGCGCATCTTCGCGGGAGAAAACTTCAGCAAATCAGAACCCTGGAAAATAATTTCACCGCTGGCGATTAAACCGGGTGGAGTTGGAATCAAACGCATTATTGACAGTGCAGTGACACTCTTTCCACATCCTGATTCTCCCACCAATCCGAGAGTTTCTCCCCTCTCCAGGTTCAGGCTGACATCATTGACAGCCAATGCCGTTCCCCGGTCAGAGTTAAAAATGACTTTCAGCTTTTTTATTTCGAGCAGCAAACCGGCCATTGTAACTTACTTTTTGGATACCGAAAAATGTTCAGAATTCTAGCAGCTAAGTCTTCAATACTCAAACCTGTTAAATATCCAAGCTGGGTAGTATAAGGAAAGATCCGAAGAACCCCGCCCCAAAACTCAAGAGAGAAACGAGAAGAGCCATAATTAGGAATGAACTACGATAAAGGAACGCATCCAAAGCCGAACCTGCCCAAACTATGATTGCTATCAAGAGAGCGGGTGTCTTGATGTCATATTCTGTATTCTGAGGCGCCAAGGCAAGCGGGGCGAGGTACAAAATCACATTCAACAGGAAGAGCAGACCAGCCAGAACTCGTCCTCGCACAATTTGACCCATCCCAGGAAAGATCAGAGACATGATAGAGTACGAAATGTTTGATCGCCCTTTTTGTTGGTTTTGCTCATTTTCCGTGGTTTTCACGTTCATCTCCTCGGTTAAACGCAAGTTTGCATCGGTATAATCTTTAGGCCGAGCGAAGTCAATCCGCGCCTGGCTGCTGCAGGAACAAACAGTTCAACTAATAGGTCTCCATTTAGGGCTGATTGCACGTTATCAGCCGAACTGTTCAACCCACTCATTAAAAAATAAGATTAGCCATATCCTGGAAGCATTGTCTGATCGTGCTTCCTGATGGTCTTTCCAGATTTTCTCAACGAGGCGTTTTTCCATAAAACCGTGATCATAATCGAACAATCTATGTTCACACCACTTTTTCAACGATGTCTTGAACCACTCACCAATCGGTGTTTGGAACCCCTGTTTGGAACGTCCAATTATTTCGTCGGGAACCACACCTTGAGCCACATCTCTTAGTATTCGTTTGGTAGTTGTTCCTCTGATCTTAAAACGTAAAGGGAGCCTACATGCAAATTCTACAATTCTATGGTCCAACAAGGGGCTTCTGACTTCCAAAGCGTGAGCCATACTCATGCGGTCAACTTTGGTAAGAATGTCATCTGCGAGATATGTTTGTATATCCGTGAACATCATTCTACTAACGGGGTCGAGAGCGGGCCACTGGTCAGCATTGGCGATTGCAGGATCGAGCCCGGGATCATAAGTCAAACCTGTCAACGCCCTTACATCATCAATGGAAAAAGTTTGAGGAGTCAAGGCGGACGGATTTCTTCTGATCCTATTTGACGCGTCAATAAAGAGTTTTATTTTTTTTGTAGCGCTAAACCCGTAGTAATCGGTGGATGCCTTGGTTCTCATTACCAGAGGTTCAATAAATTTTTCTCGCAAGGTCCTAGGCAAACAATCATATATATTTTGTAGCCTTCTAGCGATATAACGCTCATATCCACCGAAGAGTTCGTCTCCTCCGTCTCCGGAGAGAGCTACCGTAACATCTTTTCTGGTTTCCTGACAAAGTCTCCACGTTGGTATGGCCGAGGAATCTCCGAACGGTTCGCCAAAGTGTGTGACCAACTTGGTGAAAACATTTTCTATGTCAAAGTCGACCCGGTGTTCTGTATGTTGAGAACCAATATATCCAGCAGCGATGCGGGACCATTTCGCCTCATCATGAGTGGTTCCCGGAAACGATATGCTGAAGGTCCTGACCTCTGATGCTCCGGTCTTTGTCATCAGTGAAGCAATCAGAGTGGAATCAATTCCCCCGCTCAGAAAAGCCCCTAGAGGCACGTCGGCCACCATTCTCTTGTTTGTAGAGTCGAGAAGAACATTTAGCAGTGAATTTCTGCAAGAGTTGTAGTCCAATCCAGATTCCGGAATCGGTGGAACCCAGTATTTGGAGATTCTCATCCCGGTTTCGTCAAAAATAGCCATACGGCCGGCCTCTAACTTGTTGACGCCCGAAAAAATTGTGTGCGGCGCGGGGATGAAATCATAAAGAAAATATTCCGACAAAGCCTGGTGATATATTGATTTCGGTATTGTGGAATCCTGAACCAATGATCTGAGTTCTGATGAGAAAGACAACCTCTTGCCGTGAATCGAATAGTACAGTGGTTTTTTACCCATTCTGTCCCGGGCCAAAAAAAGACGCTGTTCTTTGTCATCCCAGATCGCAAAACTGAACATCCCATTCAAATAGGGCAATAGCTCGTCCTTTTTTTCGATATAAAGCCTTAGCAGGACTTCTGTGTCTGATTGAGTCCTGAATCTGTGCCCTTTGGATTCCAGAAATTCCCGCAACTCCCTGAAATTGTAGATTTCTCCATTAAAAACGATAGCCTGGAGCCCGTCGTCAGAGAACATGGGCTGATTGGCCGCCTCTGTAAGGTCAATAATTGATAGCCTTCGATGGCCGAGCGCACATTTTTCGAACCGGCACGTTCCTTCAGCGTCAGGGCCTCTATGCCTCAAAGCCTCAGTCATTCTGTTAAGAGTTGTCTCAGATGGTTGATTGTTGAAATCTACTATCCCTGCGATTCCACACATTTGTTGGCCTCATAGCTCTGTATGTCAGTATTGCAATACCATTAATAATACTAATTAGTATATAATATTTGACATTTGAATATAATTATGAAAGTTTTCGTTAAGCTTTTACTTTGGTCCTAAACAGGCCATGCCCGTTAAGCTCTTATCATTCTAGGAGTTATAACATGGTCCAAGTCCGTTGCGCCGACTGCGGTTACCTTCAAAGTCTCTCAGATGAAAGATTCTTAAACATATCCGAAGACTTTCTGAATTGTCCACATTGCCACGCCAGAATTCCAAAAACGTGGAAACCTGCTCAGGTGGATTCCATCCCCGAAGACGTTCGACACAAGATGCTCGCTTTCTCAAGTCGCATTCTCAACGGGGGTGATATCACAAAAGAGGTCGTGAATGCGCTGGAGTCGCTCTTCAGAAAGTACGGGCCCCTAGAAAACACTGTAAGAGCGCTCGGTTTGGGATACGCGTCTGTTGGAGAAGCGAAAAAGGCGGAAGAGTTCTTAATTCAAGTCCATGATTTGGATTCTACAGACAAGGAGGTTTGTCAATCTCTTCTCAAGATATATTTGTCACTTTCCAAATATCAGGAAGCGGTGGAAATCGGCATGAGCTTGGTACAGGCTTCAGAGGCCGAAGATGACGATATAGGCAGGCTCGGATTGGCGCTGATTAGGATAGGAAGGCAAGAGGAGGCCGGCCGGCTTTTGGAGTCACGCCCCTGCATGGATAACAGAAATCTGGAGATACGTAAGGCCAAAAAAGAGTTACATGCCGGATCGCCTATCGGAATAGGAGCAATATTTAGTGGGAAAGTTCCATTCAACAAGCTTTTTTCAATATCTGGGAAAGAGAGCCTAAAAGCCATAAGCAGTAGAGCCAGGTCGCTGGTGTCCTCGCCTGGAGCACAATTGTTCGGCAGTCTTCGACGGACTGGCGAAGAAAAACCAATTACTGGAGGTGATGCAGGCGGAGCAGCTACGCTCGAATCCTCATTGTGGACAAACCATTGTGAATATTGGGTATATACTCCAACATCAACGATCCCCAGTTGGGAAGACTTAAAGAGAAGTTTCTTGCAGCAGCCAGCCAACAGACAAAACAGATCCCGGGAACTTCAGAATCTCGAGAATCTCATCGCCAAACAGAAGCTCACCATTGATTATATACTCCGGGAAGAAGCGGGGGATTTGTTCGAATACCCCGTGGAGCTATTGGAATTTAACTCTCGCGAACTGGAGGCCTCTGATTTCAAAACCTTCAGACATTCACAGATGATAATAAGGATAAGATTCTCTGATTCTGCGGATGCCGCCCTCGAAAATGTGATATTTCTTACAAGATTTGTAGAAGCGGTTAGAAACGTCTCCGGAGGAGTAATACAGGACGCAGTCTCGCATGTTCTATGGGGGCAGAGGGCTTGGGAGAGAAGTCTATATGATGAAAGATCGCAAGTGGTTCAATCCAACGTCCTGATAGATTTACTGGATGAAGATGGGGCTTTATGGGCTCACAGCCACGGCATGAGAAAATTCGGATTGCCTGACATTGAGCTGGAGGGAGTTCCAAAGGATTTTGGAGTCGCAGCGGCCAAACTTATAATGCGCGCGTGCGAAACCATAGTGGACCTTAGAAGTAAATCTTCAGTTATCTCTCAGCCGCTGCGCTTGGCAGATTCCTCGGTCTCGTGTGGTTTCGAATACCGCAGACCGGACGCTGAAGGACATTTCCCTGCAGGCAGTTTCCTAATATCGCCTTATACGGGCTATGACTCTTCAACAAGCGGGACCAGCCTCAGTGACGCATTGATAGTTTTCAATCGAGCCTCCGGTCCTGCCCGAGTCCCAGTCGAGAAGATGGCTTTGAAATCCGAGGCGCCTGCGGCCAAAACCGACGTAATAAGCCCAGACTTGATAATTTTAAGGAAAAGGATATTGGATGCTCACCGCAAGGCGCGCGGAGCCTTGGACATTTTTAGAAAAAGCTTTCAGGAATCCAATCTTACGCAAGACCGGGTACATGCCGTAAAAGTGGGATTTCCGGCTCATGGCGGTCAATATGAATGGATGTGGGTATCTCTGAACGCGTGGCGCGGCAAATCCTTGGTCGGTTTCCTCGAGAATGCCCCAGTCTTACGTAAAGATCTCCAAAAAGGCGCTAAAGTCCGAATAAACGAAGCCGAGATATTCGATTGGGTTATAGCCAACGACAATAACATTGTTGACGGAGGCTTTACCGAGCAAGTTGTACACGACAACTAATTTTAGGTGGAAAATCATTCGTCTCTGAGAATGTTTTCTGGCATTAAATAAAAGACCTCGATCCATGGAGGCCTTATTACTGGAATTTTTTCGGCAAAGGCTATTTCCCCGATATTTTGAGGAGCCTCATTACTTGCTCCGCCTTTTCATCAAGCCCAGCCTGCCTACCTATCATGATTCTCTGAGCAGCCGGTGGCCCGGCGCCATGCATGGACTCCACAAGATAACCTACAGCGCCCGCCCCAATAGTAAGGTTCTCAATCAGCCTAAGAACTTTCATACGATCGAGCACCCGGTAATCCGGATTGGCCGCCAGATACTTCTCGATGTAGGGGCCAACCTCGGGATCGTTTAGATCCGCGGCTGAAGGCATAGTTCCCAGCAAACCTCCGGCAATGTCGGTAGCCAGTCGAGCAATCTCATATGGAAAGCGGGTGACGTTGAGCTTGCACACATTTGCCAGCAGTAGATCTACTTGATAGTTACCGGCGGGAGTAGGGCGCCCCTGGCTTGAGCAGGCCAGCCCGCAGCAGTAAAGAGTTTCATTCAGGTGGATCATTTCCACAATTTTTTCCCTCACATGACCGGCTTTCTCTACCCCATTCATGCGAGCGATCAGTTCGGTGGCCCCGATCAGAACGTCTCCAACGCCAACTTTACACCCTCCATAACTCTGGCGGTGGTAAGATGCGAAACGCTCCACCAACGTGCCTGTGAAGTCAATCTGGCCATCCAGGAATATACGTTCTTCTGGAACGAATACATCCTCGAAAACCGTCATGACCTCTTGACCGCCGAAAATGGGGTTGCCAACGTCAAGCTTGTCCTGTTCCAGTTTTCGAGTGTCACTGGCTTGTCTGCCATAAATATAGCGCACGCCATTGGCGTCTATTGGAACGGCGCAGCATATTGCCCAAGGCTCTTCGCCCAGGCGCATGCTCATAGTGGGCATGATCAGGATCTCATGGGAATTAAGCATGCCTGTCTGGTGGAGCTTGGCTCCGCTGATGACTACCCCACCGGCTTTTCGGTCTTTCACCCGCAGGAAAAGATCAGGGTCTATCTGGTCCTTGGGCCGACGACTTCGATCACCTTTCGGGTCGGTCATAGCTCCGTCTACTACAAGGTCTTCCCTCTGGATCCAACCCCAATAATCACGGAAACGATCATGAAAGTGGGTGTCATGTTTGCGGTCACAATCGAATGTCGTGCTGTAGATGGCATTAGCCGCATCAAGGCCTACACAGCGCTGAAAGCAGCAGCCGGTCATTGCCCCGCAGTAACGTTGCATTTTTATTTTGTTGACCAGGTCTTCGACGCTCTGATGCAGATGAGTGAATCGGTTAACCTCACCGTTGCATAAGTGTGAAACCGCCGTAAACATTTCTCGGCTCTCGGGTCTGTGAGCGGAGTCATAGGTAAAAGCCACCGCCTGCCGAGAAGGGCCTATAAGTCCGTGCTTCTCTGGCTTTTTGGTCTTTTTGCCCATTATGTGAGCTTCAATTTTGAGCGACTTCAGAGACCTAAGGTACTGATCTCCAGTTTTTAGCGCCATTTCCTTCCTCGCATTCTCTCGATCAGATTGTTGATTAATGCTTCCCCCGTGTATCGAATTTCCGAAACAACAAAAGCATTTATATACGTCAGCGATGGTCTAATCCAAAGAGATAAAATCGCCCGGTTTTGATTTTGTTGTCGCGTTTTTTATTTTTAGGAGTTGACAATCTGTCGATATCTACATTAATGTAAGCGGGCGCTCGGAAGGTGAGTGAACGATCGGCAATAATTCTTCTTGGGGCCCGAACGTGAGTACGATTCACACCACCGTCAAAAACCCAAATCTCGTTCAGAAACGTCGCGAACAAATCGTTCTTGCGGCAATTAACCTCTTCGCCCAAAAGGGATTCCACAAAACCACACTCAGAAATCTCGCAGAACAAACTGGCTTAAGCCAAGCCAGCATCTACGATTATGTCGGGTCCAAGGAGGACATATTCTTCCTGATTCACGAGTTGGCCGCCAGCTCGGCCATGGAGGCCATGACAAAGTCCCTCGAACATGTTTCGGCCCCGCTTGAGAAACTGCGTCGGATGATCCGGGCCGAATTCAGCACCATGGATAAACTGGCGGACGCCATCATGTTAATCTACCAAGAGGGCCACATTCTTACGAAACCCCTTTTGCAAAGTCTCTTGAGGAAGGAACGGGCCCATCTCGAAGTTATCGAGTCAATACTCGAAGAATGTGTGGAAAGAGGGATACTTCGGCCATGTAACGTTCGGGTAGTCGCCAACCTTATCAAATCTATGGTTGACGCATGGGTCCTGAAGCGGTGGGATCTCCGTGGCTATGCTAGCGCTCTCGATGTGGAGAAGGCCATCCTCGAATTACTCTTTCAAGGATTAGTTGAGCCAGGTTCCTCACCTGCGCAGTGTGAATCAAGCGGTAACTCTTTGGAAGGCAAGTCGGCGCTTGTCGTAAATGGCGGGACGCCTCTTAGTACCGCCCTGATTTCCTTTATGCTATCGCATGGGGTTACGGTGACGGCCCACATGGACACTGTAAGCAGGGGCCGGGAATATGCGATTATCAACCTTGGTGGGTCCAACAAGCTCAAATGCTATTTCAACTCTGAAAATGGACCGATGTCTCCGGAACTGTACAAGAAAATTGAAAACGAAATTGGGACACCCGACATTTATATTCACGACATAGGAATAGGCAGCCTCAAAATATCTGAGGCGTCGCGGGACAATCTTGTCGCCGCCGGTCGACTCCAGGAAAATGTAACCTGCGCCCGGAATTTGATTACTTCGGTTCTCGAGAGTATGCGGAAACGTTCCTCGGGGCGTGTCATTTATTTGGCGCCCTGGGCTTGGGACAGGTATGCCGACGCCTTGAGCTACGAAACAGCGAAGGCTTCGGCCATTGCGTTGACCTTGGTCTGCGCCAAAGATGTGGCTGGGTCCCAGGTAAATGTGAACTGCATTGCGCCGGGGTTCATAAGGACCATTCGTCCCTCTCGGATTCAGAAAGATCTTGCGGCTCAGTTAATTAAAGAGATCCCAGCGGCGCGTATGGGAGAATTGTCGGACGTGACCAATGCGTTGTTATTTCTGGTGGGAGATTCATCTAAATATATTACAGGGCAGGTGCTGAAATGCAACGGAGGCGCCGATTAGACCACCAAAGATCAAAGGGTATGTCTTTTATTGTAGTCAGAGGGAACTATGGGATCTATTTACGAAAAACGGCCTTGGTTGAGTTCTTATCCTGATTGGATTTCTCATGATTTTGAAATAACGTCTGCGACAGCCATAGATGATTTCATTAAAACCGCGTGTTCCCGACCAGACGCTCCAGCGGTTTATTACTTTGACCATGTGATCTCATACGGTGAGATCAATGCGCTCTCGGAGGTTTTGGCCGCGGCGTTCCTGGACTTTGGTCTTGAGACTGGCGATCGAATCATTGTACATCTTCAGAACATCCCTCAATTCCTAATCGCAACCTATGCCGCATGGAAACTAGGCCTTATAGTGGTCCCGCTGAATCCTATGTACAAGGAACAGGAACTTTCTTATTTTTGTCAGGATTCCGGCGCTAAACTGTTCCTTACCCATGACGAAATTGCAAACGCTCTGGACCTTTCCTTTTTAAAACAGACAAAGGTCAAACTGGTGATCACGACTTCGGCCCTTGATTTGCTGCCTCCTGATTCGTCTCCTGTGGAGACGCTCAAAAACGTAAAACGACCTGAAGTTATGGGGTGCCTTAAATTTCTCGATATTTTAAAGAATTATGCAGGGAAGGCCCTCGATTATTGTGAAGTTACTCCCGATACTGTCGCGTACCTTACATATACATCCGGGACTACGGGCCAACCCAAAGGGGCCATGAACACTCATGGAAACATAGCGTTTAACGCTAGAGTCTACCGGGCCGTTATGCGCATAGGCTCCGACGATGTAGTCCTTGGAGTCGCCCCACTTTTCCACGTCACTGGTGAAGTGGCTCACTCGGCCATCGCAGCTTTAGCCGGGATCCCGCTGACGCTCTTCTACCGCTTTGATCCAGGTGAGGCCCTTAGGTTGATAGAGCGATGGAAGGTGACCATGACGGTTGCTTCGATCACCGTGTACATCGCTATGATGAATCATCCGGACATAAAAAAAAGACGTCTTGAAAGTTTTGTAAAAGCTTACAGCGGTGGGGCGCCGGTTTCCAAAGCCCTGGTTGATCAGTTTGAGAGCTTGACGGGTCTTCGCCTTCACAATGTATATGGGATGACGGAAACAAATTCTCCATCTCACATCGTCCCGTTAGGAGAGAAGGCGCCCGTGGATCCAGAGAGTGGGGCTCTTTCGGTCGGGCTTCCTGTTCCCAACAGTGTTTCAAAGATTGTGGACCTTGAAGATCGATCTCGTGAAATGGCGCCGGGCGAAGTAGGGGAAATAGCGAATCGTGGGCCAATGATTATTCCCGGATACTGGAACAAACCCGAGGAAACAGCGTACGCCATCGAAGACGGGTGGCTTTTTACCGGGGATGTCGGCAAGATGGACGAACAGGGATGGTTTTATGTCGTGGATCGCAAAAAGGACCTGATCATCGCTTCGGGGTATAAAGTTTGGCCTAGAGACGTGGAGGACGTTCTCTATCAGCATCACGCCGTGCGGGAAGCCGCTGTAATCGGCGTTTCTGATTCATATCGGGGAGAAACTGTTAAAGCCTTTGTGGCATTGAAAGAGGGATCGGAAGGAACAGTAACCGCTGATGAAATCATATCGTTCTGCAAGAGTCGGATGGCGGCGTACAAGTACCCGAGACAGGTTGAGTTTGTCACTGCGATCCCAAAAACCCTGACAGGTAAGTTCTTGAGAAAAGATCTCCGTGAAGATAAGAAAGCCTAAAAGGAGAATACTGATATGACAATGATGACTGGGAGAGATTACATAGAATCTTTGCGGGAATTGAGACCCGAGGTCTATTTCATGGCCGAAAGGATCACCAATGTGGTCGACGAGCCTATGTTCGCTCCTCACATAAATACTGCAGCCATGACATATGAACTTGCTCATGATCCTCAACACGCTGAGATCATGACGGCGACCTCTCATCTTACCGGCAAGAAGATCAATCGATTCACTCACATTCACCATAGTATCGATGATCTGGTCAAAAAAGTTCGAATGATGCGGTTGCTGGGTCAGAAGACTGGGACGTGTTTCCAGCGCTGTGTAGGTCTGGATGGTCTTAATGCGCTGTATGCTATCACATATGCAATGGACGCCAAACTTGAGACTTCTTACCACCAACGGTTCAAAGAATTTCTAGGATATGTTCAGGAACATGATCTGATGTCCGCAGGCGCCATGACCGACGCTCGTGGTGACAGAAGTCTCAGGCCACATCAACAAAAAAATCCCGATCTTTACCTGCACATAACTGAAAGAAATAATGAGGGAATAATAGTTAACGGCGCCAAACTCCATATCACCGGTGTCGTTAATTCGCATGAGATCATTGTTATGCCCACTAGAGCGATGGGTGAGGAAGATAAGGATTTTGCGGTTGCTTTCGCGACGCCGGTTAATACAAAAGGAATCAAGTTAGTTTTTGCCCGCCAGACCAACGACACTCGTCGACTTGATGGTAGCCTGGACTCGGGGAACCCCAAGTACGCCAATGTGGGTGGAGAAGCCCTCATAATTTTCAAAGATGTATTTGTGCCTTGGGGAAGAGTTTTTATGGCGGGCGAATACCAATTCGCAGGTCAATTAGTAGAAATATTCGCTGGCCATCATCGCGCCAACTACGGCGGATGCAAGGTTGGGTTGGCGGACGTTGTAGCCGGCGCTTCCCACTGGTTGGCGGATGCCCACGGTGTAGCCAAATCGTCACATATTGTCGATAAACTTACCGATATGATGGCTATGGCGGAGACTTGCTGGTCATGTTCGCTAGCATGTTCGTATGAGGGGCGAAAAACCCCCTCTGGGGCCTATAACATCAATCCATTGCTGGCAAGCGTTACTAAACTGAATATTACCAAAATGGTCTACGAGTGGATGCGGATCGCTCAAGACATTGCGGGAGGAAAAATAATCACTCTTCCGTCAGAAGATGATTTGAACAATCAGGAATTAGGTGAGGTAATTACCGGTTACTTTGCCGGTAAAGAAGGGGTGGACGTACGTAACATACTGAAGATGCTAAGGCTCGTTGAAAGCATGTCCGTGGGGGCAGGACTGCCGGAAGCCATGCACGGGGCCGGTTCGCCGGCCGCTCAGAAAATAATTATAGCCCGTCGTGGAGGCTTAGAGGACAAAGACTCTCTGGCCGAGACGATTCTTGGCATACGGCGCGACGAAACTTTTGAAAACATAGTAGGAAAACCCGAGAAGGATTATATGGACGAGATGGCCGAAAAACTGCGAGGGCAAAACGTGCAAATTTGCCGTCGCGTTACTCAATAGTTTTCTCTTCTATTTTTTGTAGATGGGCAACCGGCAATACCATAAGGATGAATTCGTATGTTTAGAGATTTGTTTGATCTAACGAATAGAGTGGCTGTTGTCACAGGAGCGTCGAAGGGCCTTGGAAAGGCGATTGCAATCGCTCTGGCGGGGGCCGGCGCTAATGTGGCCCTTTATGCGCGCAACCGGGATGATCTGATGACGGTCAAGACGTCTATTGAGTCCCTGGGTCGAAGAGCCGAAATATTCTGCGTTGATATTCTGGATAAACAGGGCGTGAACGATACCGTGAAATCCACGTTAGGAGTGTTTGGGAAGATAGACATACTAGTAAACAACGCGGGCGTAAACGTACGAAAGCCGGTCCTCGAATTGAGTTCTGAAGAGTGGGACCTCGTGATGGATACCAACCTGAAAGGCTATTTCCTGATGGCCCAAGCAGTGGTCCCGGACATGCTTTCCCGATCATACGGCAAAGTAATCAATATGGCCTCTATTTTGGGCGCAGTTGGCCTTCCCTCACAATTGGCTTACGCATCCAGCAAGGGAGGCGTAGTGCAGATGACAAAAGTAATGGCTCTGGAATGGGCAAAACAGGGTGTTCACGTGAACGCTATTGGTCCCACCTATTTTGAAACTCCCTTAGTAGCGCAATTGAGAAATGATCCTGAACGATATGGATTTATTGTAGAACGGACCCCAATGGGGCGTTGGGGACAGCCGGACGAACTTGCTGGAATCGCTATTTTCCTCGCCTCTCGAGCCTCGGATTTCATAACCGGTCAAACCATCTTTATCGATGGAGGCTGGACAATCTGGTAAGACAGTGTCTTGACGTCGAGAATGTGTCTTCGCAAAGGGTCCTTAGCTAATGGCCGGAAGGCTGAATTTCATACGGCCTGAATTTGGCCGAAAAGAAAGGAGTGAGGATATGGATGAGCAGGGAACATCGCGTAGGAATTTTCTGAAGGCGGGCTTGGTAACCGCAGCCGCATCGGCTCTGGGGACCGGGATTGTGAAACCTGTGGGTTTGTGGGCGACCACGCCGAAAATCAAGGGTCCAATCAAGGTTGGTTATTTGACAGTCCTCTCCGGGACGCTTGCCGGATACGGCGAATTTCACAAAATGGGCGCATTGATGGGTGTGGAGGAAATTAACGCCGCTGGCGGCATCGCAGGAAATAAGGTGGAGCTTGAGATTCGCGACTCCACATTAGCAGCTCCTGCATGTATCCAGGGCGCGCGATATTTTGTTGATAGTTGGGGGGCCGATTTTCTCGCCGGAGTTGATTCATCAGGTCAGGCATTGGCAATGGCCCCTGTAGTCGCTGAGCTTGATCGGGTGCTAATGGTCACTCACGCTGCGACCGAAAAACTGACAGAAGATGAAGTCTTCAAAAAAGGTATCAAGCAAGTCTTCCGCATCTGCACGCCGACATATCAAGACGGGAATGCGGCGGCATTCGTGGCGAAAGATTTGCCGGTCACGACATGGGCTACAATAAACCCCAAGTATGAATATGGATACACGACATGGAACATGTTCAAAGACACTCTTGGAAAGCTGAAACCAGGGGTCAAGTTTACCGCCGAATCGTGGGCGCCATTCGGTACCACAGACTTTAGACCGCACATAAACACAATTTTGGACGCCAAACCGGAGGGGCTATACTCTGTAGTCTGGGCAGGTGAGCTGATTACTCTCATAAAGCAGGCCAAGCAGGCCGGTTTATTCGACAAAATCAAGCATGTCATGCTTCCAGTGGGTGCGGCGATGGATGTCCTGGAAGGACTGGGTCCCGAGATGCCTGATAACATCTGGATTTCCGGCAGGTATTTTTTCCTTTATCCGACTACTGAACGGAACAAGGAGTTTGTCGCCCGTTTCCACAAACGATGGAATCACTATCCCGCTTATGTTTCAGAAACCGCTTATTCCACGATGTTTGCGTTCAAGAAGGCGGTCGAGGCGGCTGGATCAAAGGATACAGCCAAAGTCATTCAGGCCCTGGAAGGTATGGAACTTGATTCTCCCGCCGGCAATCGCGTCTTCCGGAAGGAAGATCATCAGGCTATGTACGAGGTTCCGTGGGGTCTAACAAAAGCTGATCCGAAATATCCGTTTAAGATCATGGGCAAGGAGATAGTCATTCCGGCGAAAGAATTTTTCAATCGTCCGCCATTCGAGGGACCGGGGACGCATCCTCCATTTAAAGACTGAAATTAAATCTCAGGAGGCGGAGTGATACGCATGTCACTCCGCTTTGCTTTCTTTAGACACATTTGTTGTGAAGTTCAAGTCAGGGAGTAGGCGCTCATGTTGCAATCGCTCGTCCACGTTTGCCTTGCCGGAATTTCAACCGGTATGTTTATATGGCTGGTAGCCTGTGGTTTAACTCTGGTTTTTGGTGTCCTTCGAGTATTGAACTTTGCGCACGGCAGTTTCTATATGTTGGGGGCCTATTTATGTTTCGCTGTACTGCATGCCATGGGTGGGAATTTCTGGCTTGGACTTCTGCTTGGGCCACTGGTTGTAGGCGCTGTGGGATATTTCATGGAGCGGTTTCTTCTACGTAGTGTTTATCACCTGGAACTGCCCTACCAGCTCCTGCTTACATTTGCGATGGTCCTAATTTTTGACGACCTGGTTAAAATGATCTGGGGGGCTGGATCCATAGGCTCACCGGCAGTTCCCGGCCTTGCCGAGTCAATTTCTATAGTGGGCCGCGATTTTCCGGTATACAGCCTTTTCATCATTGTCGTTGGCCCTCTAGTTGCGCTTGGCCTTTATGGCCTGCTGGAAAAGACCTGGTGGGGACGGATAGTCCGGGCCGCGGCGTCAGATCGTGAAATGGCCCTATCTATAGGCGTCAACGTGCCTCAACTTTACACTGGCGTGTTTGTTTTCGGGGCTTGGCTTTCAGCCGTGGGTGGAGCATTGGCGGTCCCTTACGTCGGACTCCTGACGACTGGTATGGGTGAGGCTATCATTATCTCAGCCTTCATTGTTGTAGTCATTGGCGGATTAGGGAGCTTAAAAGGTGCTTTTTTGGGGTCTCTATTGGTCGGCCTTCTCAGTTCTTTCGGGACAAGATTTATGCCAATGCTCGATATGTTTCTCACCTTCGGACTCATGGCCGCTGTTTTACTATGGCGACCTCAAGGTTTCTTTGCAGAAGGCTGACCTATGAATCAATACTGGAAACACTTACTATCATTGGCTTGTTTGGTTGTTTTGGTCATAATTGGTTTTTTTAGCGGCCCATTTGTCCTATATGTGGTGACGAGGATAATGATACTCGCGATTTTTGCCCTTGGATACAATCTGCTGCTGGGGCGAACCGGACTGTTGTCATTCGGACACGCCGCTTTCTTTGCGACTGGTTCTTATGGGCTGGCTATAACATCAATCCACCTCACCTCTAATCCACTTTTGGGAATTCTTGTCGGTGTAGCCGTAGCGGCAGTTTTGTCTCTTTGCATCGGTTTTTTTTGTGTTCGGCATACTGAAATATACTTTGCCATGCTAACTCTGGCCTTCGGGATGATGGTCTTTGCCCTTATATGGAACCTCAGAAGTATTACAGGTGGAGACGATGGCCTTTACGGAATTCCACGTACAGCCATTTCTCTTGGCATTGTGAACATCCCCATCAGGAAGGGCTATCAATTTTACTTTTTCGTGCTCTTTTTCTTTGTTATTAGCGTTTTTCTTATCCATCGTATTTACATGTCGCCGTTCGGGCTGATACTTGCCGGAATTCGAGAGAACCACATTAGAGCCGAATTCGCCGGCCTATCGGTTAAGGGCTACCGGCTTGGAGTGTTTACCGTATCCGGCGCGTTTGCGGGACTGGCCGGAACGCTCTCAGTGCTACTCGAGAGCAATGTTGCCCCGTTCTCCGCTCATTGGAGTCATTCAGCCGAGCCGGTACTGGTAAGTCTTATCGGAGGTCTGCACACTTTTTCAGGCCCTCTGGTAGGTAGTGTCGTTTTTGTCGCGCTTCGTGAGATTCTCCAACGGTTCACTTACAACTGGATGCTATGGTTCGGAGTACTATTGCTGGCAATTATCATCGGATTCCGAGGAGGCATCGTTGGATCGACAGCAGACATCCTCAAACGACATTTTAGAGTGTAAAACGAGGACCGATGATCGGTTGGCTGAACCAGCGGTCTACTGCGGAAGGATTATACCAAATTCGTGTTGACTGCGCTGATAGGGAAAAGAAATCATGGGTGAGATTTTGTTAGATGTTCGAAGGCTGAACAAGGCTTTTGGGGCGGTTGTCACCGCCAAGGACCTCAATTTCTGCCTTTACAGCGGATTTATTACTTCTATCATAGGTCCCAACGGCGCAGGTAAATCGACGTTGATCAACTTGTTAACCGGACTGCAGGCCCCGGATTCTGGAGAGATCTGGTTTCAAGGCCGTGAAGTCACAAGTGAGCCGATTCATCGACGGGTAAGGCAAGGACTGTGTCGTTCGTTTCAAGTTGTTAACGTGTTCGGTAATCTCACTCTGTTCGAAAACCTCGCCATTCCGGTCCTTGCGCTCAAGGGAAAGGCGAGGGGTATGATGAGGCCAGTAACAAGCCTCAAAGAAGTTCGAAAAGAGGTGGAAAGCGTCCTGGATCAAGTCGGTCTTTCAGACCAGGCTTACATGGCAGCTAGGTCGCTTTCACACGGGGACCAACGCCTTCTTGAAGTTGCGATTGCTCTTGCAGCGAAACCACGTCTTCTCTTCCTTGATGAGCCTACGGCAGGGATGAATCCGGTGGAGAGGTCAAGGATCCTCGAAAGGATCCGGCAACTTTCGAAAACGGGTGAAGTTACCTTTGCCATCGTTGAGCATGACATGGATATAGTTTTTTCTTTATCGGATAGAGTTATGGCCTTGCATCGAGGGCAAATCATTGGGGATGGTTCACCCGAACAAATCAAGATGAATCCTCAAGTTAGGGAGGTATATCTTGGGGAAGAGGTTGCGCATGGTGTTGCAGGTAGATGAAATAGATGTCCACTACGGTACGGCGCATGTGCTTCAAAACGTATCTTTTGAAGTGAAACAAGGTGAGACAGTAGCCCTGCTGGGACGAAACGGAATGGGAAAGACCACGACCCTGCGTTCCATCATGGGCCTGAACCCCCCTACGAACGGTTCAATTCGTTTCGAGGGCGAAGAAATCTCCAAATTACCTCCGAACGTCATCGCAAAACGCGGCGTTAGCTACATCCCAGACGATTTACGAATCTTTCCGGACCTCACATGCGAAGAAAACCTGGAAATCGCTGGAAGAGTCTCCAAACGGTCAGGATACTGGACCAAAGAACGAGTTGAGGCCCTATTCCCTTTGTTAGCGGATCGTCGGAAGCAAAAGGGCTCGAGTTTTTCAGGCGGAGAAAAAAAGGTACTTAGCTTAGGCCGGTCACTCATGATGAACCCAACGCTGATTCTACTCGATGAACCATCGGAAGGTCTTGCGCCCATGATTGTTCGAAAACTCCTCGAAACTATACAAGACATAAAACGACATGGTGTTACGATCCTTTTGGCGGATCAGAATTTGCGATTTTGTATTGAGGTCTGTGATCGAGGTTACGTTCTTGAGAAAGGGACCATAGTGCATGGAGCAAGTATGGAGGCTATCTGGTCCAACGAAGATGTTGTAAAGCGTTATCTTATTCTCTAAACCTTGATCCTAAGGGAGGTGGGCTCATGAAAATTCTTGTAGGTTATGACGGCTCCAATCAAGCTAAGGAGGCCTTAAACTTAGCCAAAAAGCATGCTCAGGCGTTTAACGCTTATGTTTACGTGGTTTACTCCTTGAAAAAGGGATCGCAGACGACCGCCGGTGAGATTGATCAAGCGAAGGAATGGCTCGAATATACGAAGCAGTTTTTTTCAGCGAGCGGGATTCCAGTAGAGACACATCTTCTTGTTCGCGGAGTCACTCCCGGGGAAGACCTCGTTCAATTCGCCCAGGAACATGACGTCGATGAGATCATAGTAGGGATCAAGAAAACCTCACCGGTAGGCAAGATCGTTTTTGGTTCCAATGCCAGGCACGTAATTCTCAATGCAGACTGCCCCGTAGTCACTGTGAAATAACTCTGATTCTTAACATCAATTGCAATTGTGTGATTATCGTTAATGTTCTTGATATGGTGAGGACCGCCGAGCGCCAATCCCCCGATTAAAATCTTGGATGTTAGCCTTGCCGGCTCTAAAGTGTTGCTGAGTCAGCCGCCCATATAACGCCTTCCTTTTTCAATTTCAGGATGGAATCTTTCGAATAGCCAAGTTCTGTAAGTATCTCTATTGTCTCACCCCCAAAGGTATAAGAATCTTTTCGTATTGACCCAGGGGTTTCCGAAAGTCGGGGCGCTACTCCCGGAACTGGCACACCCTGATCATTTCTTTGGATCATTTGGCGCTCAATTAATTGGGGCTCGAAAGGAAGGTCCTCGACACGGTTCAAAGGAGAAACACAATAGTCAGGCCCACCCAGGAATTCAATCCAGTCTTTAAGGTCTCGCCTGGAGAAGATCTCTTGCAGCCCGCGACTGACCTCCGGGATGGATGAACTGTCAAACTGTTTCTCGGTATATTCCGGTTTTCCAAGTTTCTCGCACAAAATCTTCCAAAGATGGGCTTCCAAAGGGCCAACAAAAATATGTCGGTTATCCTTTGTCCTATACAGACGATAACAAGCGTAAGTCTCTTGAGACTTGTTGTCAGGGCGGCCAGGAATTAAAGATCCTGAAAAAACAGAAGAAAGAGGAATCGCCAGCAGAGAGATCAATCCATCGGTAATTGAAACGTCAATGTACTGGCCTTTACCTGTGACGGTTCGAGAAAACAAAGCGAGAAGTATGCCTACGACCGCGTAGAGGCTCCCGGAAAGATTAGCCATTTGGAAATTGGGCTGGGTGGGTTCTCCATGATTGTCTCTCAGTAGGTCCAGTATGCCGGCTAATGCCATGTAATTCATATCGTGACCGGCCTTTTGTCGTAAGGGCCCATCCTGACCGTACCCTGTAATCGAGCAATAAATTACCCGAGGGTTTACCCTACAAATGGACTCGTAATCTAAACCCAGCTTTGTCGCTATACCGGGCCTGAATCCCTCGATCAATACATCAGCTTGCGCCACTAGTTCGTAGAAAATATTTTTGCCTGACTCTCCGGAAAGGTCGAGCGCAATATGACGCTTGTTCCTGCGAACCATCGGAACAACCCCGATCACCTGGTTTTCTCTGAAGCGAGGCGCTTCAACTACGGTGACATCAGCGCCGTGATCTGCCAGCATTGTTGAACAAAAAGCCCCAGGCAAGAGCCTGCTGACATCAATTACCTTAGTTCCGTCGAGAGCGCCCACTAGTTAGAACTCCAAAATCACCTTACTTTTTCGGCTCTTGTACGAGCAAACAAAAAAGCGATTTCCAATTTATATTTTCGAACACTATCCCCAGGATACCAGGTTCATTGATAGAGGGCTAAAGAGGTATGGATGAAAAGGCAGAACCCTAAGGTAGTAAGCGAAAACCCCGGTTTCTTCACAATGAATAGTTCCTTTGAAACGCCAAACCCCGTCGGAAAGCTGTGCTTCACTCGACATTGCCGTGATATTGCGGTGTGTCAAACGTTCAGAATTGTCATCCTTACCGACGGTTCCGTGACATAAGTCTACAATCACCTCTTCATCTCGCAGCTTTCCAAGCTGAATAGAGGCTGTAACTTCTAGGGTTTGCCCTAGGGAAACTCTATCCCCGGTGGGCGCTGAGACATCGAGGACTCTTACATCCTTCCACAAAGATCGAACCCGTTTTTTCCATTCACTCAACTCAGCTCCTCGAGTTAGACGATTTTCTCCGAGAATTTGGTGAGCCAGCCCTGCCTGGAGGTAATACTCTTCCATATATTGTTCAATCATGCGGTGAGAATTAAAATACCCACAAATCTTTGCCATGCTGTTTTTCATTTTCTCAATCCACGCATGAGGCAACCCATCCGGACCACGGTCAAAAAACAGCGGAACAATTTCATATTCCAACAGGTCGTATATCTGTTCTGCGTCTATTCTGTCCTGATCTTCAGAATCGGGGGATTCTTCGTCCGTCCCGATGATCCAACCGTTTGTTCCATCGTAAGCTTCGGGCCACCATCCATCCAGGATGCTGAAGTTCAAGACTCCATTGGCCGCAGCCTTCATACCCGAAGTTCCACACGCTTCCTTAGGTCTTTTCGGAGTGTTCAGCCACAAATCACAGCCCTGGACAAGATAGCGAGCGACATTTATGTCATAGTCTTCGACAAAAACCAGGTTTCTGCAGAAACCTTCGGATCTAGACTGATGAACTACTTTCTTGATTATCTCCTTACCGAGCATATCCTTTGGATGCGCTTTGCCGGCAAAAATAAACTGCACAGGCCGTCTCTTGTCAGACATGATTTTCAGAAGTCGGTCAGGGTCCGATAAAATCAAGCCGGCTCTTTTGTATGGAGCGAATCTCCTGGCAAAACCGATGGTAAGAGCCTCTGGATTCAAATATTCCCGGGCCCTTTTCTTGTCCAACGTAGAACCTCCACCGGAAGTCATCTGTTTCATGAACCTACGGCGACAGAAATTTACGAGCCTCTCCCTGCGAGTCTCGTGCACTGTCCAAAGCTGTTCATGTGGTATGTTGTATACCCTCGACCATATTTTGGTATTGTCGGGTTCTTCAATCCATCCCTCACCCAGATACCTGTCAAACAGATCCGACATTTCTTTGGAAAGATACGATGGTATGTGGACACCATTGGTTACATAGCCTATGGGCACATCGTCTTCTTCTATATGTGGCCAAAGTGATCGCCACATTTTCTTCGAGACATCTCCATGAAGTTTGCTGACCGCGTTCACGCCTCGTGAAAGTCGAAGAGCCAAAACAGCCATGGAAAACGGAGAAGTTCTGTCTTCCGGATTGGCGCATCCGAGATCAAGGAGGTCCTTGACGGTCATGCCCAGTGAGTCCATGTATTTTCGGAAGTATTTGTGGATTAGCTCCTGGGGGAAAAGATCTATCCCCGCTGGCACGGGAGTATGCGTGGTGAATACGGTAGACGCGGTGACAGCCTCCATTGCGATTTCAAATGATGTCTTGTAAGTAACCATCGATTGTCTTATGCGTTCTAGCGCAGCGAAAGCAGCGTGGCCCTCATTCAAATGATAAACGAATGGCCAGAGACCCAGTATGTGAAGCGCACGGGCTCCTCCTATGCCCAAGACTATTTCCTGTTTCATGCGCATTTCGAGGTCTCCGCCGTACAATTCAGCGGTTATGCGCCTTGCCGCTTCGGAATTCGACGAATGGGAGGAATCCAGGAGATATAACGGAATCCTGCCCACCTGAACCTTCCATATAAGAATCTTTACTATAGATCCATCCACTTCCAGATCGAAAGAGAGTTGCCCGCCTGCCCCATCACTTACGGGCGCCAGAGGCATGTTGTAGAAGTCATTATCAAGATAGGACTCCTGCTGCCAGCCATCGATGTTTAGGTATTGCCTGAAATAGCCCTTTTGATACAAAAGTCCCAACCCTATTAGTGGGAAACACAAGTTTGATGCGCTCTTGAGGTGATCTCCGGCTAAAATGCCCAATCCTCCTGAATAAATCGGCAAACATTCCGCAATCCCGTATTCCATGCTGAAATAGGCGATACGATAGTCAATCGGGCGCTCAAGGTTGAAAGAATAATTTTCTATATTACTCACATAGTTATCAAATGACCGTTCTAAGTCCCTCACCCTGTCTATTAAAACGTTGTCCGCGAGAATCTCGCGTATCCTGGTTTCCTTGAGTTGTGACAATAGCATTATTGGATTGTGACCGTGTTTTTCCCACAGGTCCGGATCGAGAGACTGAAAAAGTCGGTTGGCTTCAGGGTTCCATGTGAACCACGTGTTCATGGCAATAATTCTAAGGGGTTGTAACTCGTCCGGCAGATCGGGTTTAACGATCAGGTGGCGGAGTTTCATCATCTCACCTCATGCAAATCGGGTAAAAACTGGATCGGAAGAGAATTTCGGAATGATAGTATTTTGAAGTTTTTATCAAGAAGGCTTTGAATGTGTCAAGCTCAATGGGGAAGATTCAAAATAGTTGCAGGAATAGGTTCGAGACGCTAGAATGACCATGCGGTCATTCCGAGCGCTTAATTTCAACTTTCCGTTTAATCGATACGATACTTATGAAATATCTCCTGGAAATCGGAACTGAAATTTTTCAGAAACTGCAACCGCAGAAAAGAGAGAAGATAATAGATTCTGCCATATCCGAGTTTGCTGAAAATGGATATCGGAAGGCGTCAGTAAACAAAATTGTGAAAATCGCCGGTATCAGCAAAGGAAGCCTTTTCCAATACTTTGCATCCAAGCCTCTCTTGTTCACAGCCACTGTCAGCGCATCGTCTTTGCTGGTAAAGGATTATTTGAAAAACGTCCGCGATGAAACGGAAGGTAAATCATTTTTTGATCGATTGGAGACGCTTATCCGATCCGGATTTCTTTTCATAGATAAGCACCCTCAAATGGCAAGAATCTATTTTCATCTCTTACAATCGGGAGAAGCGCCCTCTGGAACGGAGCAGGTTCTTGAGCTGAGAGAACGCGCTGAACGTTTCTTGGGAGAGTTATTGTACGAGGCCCAGAAAAAGGGTGAACTAAGGTCCGATATTCGTCTTGAAAAGCTCTCATTCATCATGAACAGCCTACTCGAAACGTTGATGCGCGCATATTATTCCGACTTCATTGGTCAGTCTTCCGGACTCTATAAGGCGGATGCCGCACGGCGGGACCTGTGGATAAACAGCGTAGTGGATTTTGTCAAAAATGGAGTCTCGAACC
Organism: Desulfomonilaceae bacterium; assembly: GCA_041662605.1. NCBI lineage: Bacteria > Pseudomonadati > Thermodesulfobacteriota > Desulfomonilia > Desulfomonilales > Desulfomonilaceae > Desulfomonilaceae bacterium. The sequence goes on along the minus strand of JBAZSD010000009.1, from coordinate 12,197 downwards.
AGGATCATGCAAAGGAGTAACGATAAATGGGATCCAAGTTTCGGATAGTATTACGTTCCTTGATCACATTTGTTTTGATTGCTGTTTCCTCGACCAACATCGCAGCCCAGGAGAAACCTCTAATAAGGTTTGGAGTCTTACCCGCGCTCCAGGCTCTGCCGTTTTTTGTCGCCGAATCCAAAGGGCTTTTCTCAAAAAACGGCTTGAACGTTGACTTGATACTATTTAATACGGCGGGTGAAAAGGACGTCGCATTAGCCTCAGGAAGCCTGGACGGCTGTTTTGCTGATCTGGTTACTCCCCTTGTTCTAAAGGCCAATGGTCGCGACATCGTTGTGGTCGCCAAGAACTATGACACCAGATACGACCGGAGGATGTTCGGGATAATGGTCAAACCAGGGAGCGCCATCAATGAATTGAAGGGCTTGGCCGGCGCTTCGGTAGCTATCTCTTCAAATTCGGTGATTGACTTGGTCAACGACAAATTGCAGATGCAAGCAGGGATAACAAAAGACAATATTAACACTATCGAATTTAAGAATATTGGCTTACGGTTCCAGGCGCTTCTTACGGGACGTCTCGATGCGGCGGTTTTGCCTGAACCTCTTGTGTCGGTCGCGATATCAAAGGGCGCTAAACTTTTAGCGGATGATTCCGGCCTGGGAGAGAGTCAGACCGTATTGGTTTTTTCACAGGAATTTATCAAGAAGAATCCCGAATTGGTCAAGGTCTTTCTGAAGGTGATCAGTGACGCCAACACACTTATAAACAGTAATCCAGACTCTGTAAGGGATATAATGGTGGAAAAAGTCAGGCTACCTGAAGCCCTCAAAATGAAATACCCTGTCCCAAAGTTTCCCAAGTTGGCCCCGCCGGATCGGGATTGCCTTGAGAATATCGGCGCTTGGCTTAATCAAAAGGGAGTCATTCATACTGGAATAAAATACGAACAGGTAGTGAACGGTGAATTTCTACCCTGAACTTGCTTTTCTAGACCGGGTAAGCAAGACGTACGATACGGACATAGGTCCTACAGAAGCGCTTTCCGAAATCAGTTTCACTCTTGGAACCTCGGAGACTGTAGCTATCGTTGGACCTTCAGGGTGTGGAAAATCGACGCTGCTATTAGTTCTGGCCGGGTTGGAAAAACCTACAGGCGGTTCAGTCTTTTTCAAAGGGAGGAAGTTGGATGGTCCCCCGAGGGAGGCCGCTTTGGTGCTTCAGGATTATGGTTTGTTTCCATGGAAAACTGTCCGACAAAACATTGAACTTGGTTTGAAAATCCGCAAAGAGCCTGTCAATGAGCGTCGCCTGCACGAACTCCTCAACGAATTGGACATTAGTTCAAAGATAGATGACTACCCTCAACGACTCTCAGGTGGTCAAAAACAGCGAGTCGCATTAGCCAGGGCATTCATTTTGAACCCTGCCTTGCTGCTCCTGGATGAACCATTCGCTGCGCTGGATACACTGAATCGGGAGCGCCTCCAGGGACTTTTGGCTCAAGCGTGGCGTAGGAGAGGTTTCAGCATGATCCTGGTAACACACAACATCGAAGAAGCCGCCCGGTTGGGGAAAAGGATCATAGTCATGAGGGATTCCCCTGGCGCTATCAGCAACATCATCGTCAATCCAGGAGCATGCGACAAGGACTATCACGGGTCCGAGCAGTTTTACCACGTGTGTGACAATGTGAGGCGTAAACTGGAGGGCGTGGCTTGAGTCGTCCAAGGGATTACCTTTGGGGTGTGCTGGTATTACTTGGCCTTTGGCAGTTGGGAGCCTGGATTGGTGGAGAAAACGCTATGTCATCCCCTTGGGTAACGTTCAGGACCCTGTTTTATGAGGCTGGCGCCACCAGGTTTTGGGGACATATTGGAGCGTCTACGTTCAGGATTATAGCGGCTCTCGTTATATCATTCTTTGTCGGAGTTCCACTGGGGCTGTACCTGGGTTCGAACAGCAAGGCCGACAGGATAGCCAAGCCTTTAATTTATTTAACTTATCCCGTTCCCAAAATTGTGTTCTTGCCTCTCGCTCTGCTTATATTCGGTCTGGGGGACTTGAGCAAGATAATGATGCTTTCTCTAATTCTGTTTTTTCAACTTCTTATTACAACCAGGGACGCGGCAAAAAACGTGAGTCGGTCCGCCAAGCATGCTCTGCGAAGCCTGGGTGGGAATCGCTTTGATCTTTTTGCGCACGTGATATGGCCCGCAACCCTGCCGGCAGTGTTTACCGCATTGAGAATAGCGACCGGAACAGTTGTTGCCGTTCTATTTTTTGTCGAATCACTGGGTACTCGGTATGGGATGGGTTTCTACATTCTTGACGCCTGGGGAAGGGCGGACATTCCCCAAATCTATGTTGGGATAGTTGTCCTGGCATTGATGGGGGTCATCTTGTACGAGACCTTTGATATCCTTGAAAAAGTTTACTGTCGATGGAGCCGACTATGAAATCTAAGCCACTCAAAAGGTGGACACCGGATGAACGAATATCAGCCGTCAAGAGCATATTTAACACGATTACACCCCACTATGACCTGCTCAACAGGATCATGTCCGGACGCAGAGACGTAGCCTGGAGAAAATTCGCGGTGGAAAGGATCCCCGACAACGCGCGGAAAATACTGGATGTGGCCACGGGCACAGGGGACCTTGCGATCGCAATCGCAGAAAGCAGTCTCGACATTGAGGTGGTCGGAGTGGACTTTGTAGAAAAAATGATGAGGCTGGCGCAAAAAAAGACAAAAGCCAAAAGGCTTGACCAAAAAATAGACTACTCAGCCGCAGACGCGACAAGGTTGCCATTTAACTCAAATGAGTTCGACAGCGCGACTATAGCTTTCGGACTTCGCAACATCCCGGATCGATTGTCAGCCTTGAAGGAGATGGGACGCGTTGTGAAAAAGGGTGGGAAGGTCATAGCCCTTGAAATGACGTTCCCCAAAAATCTACGCCTGAAAAATTTTTTTAAGTGGTATCTCAACAACATGATACCAATCCTTGGTGGAATAATATCTGGAAACAGGGCCGCGTACAGATACTTACCGGACTCTATTCAGGATTTCCTGACTCCCGACGAGTTGAGCGATCTATTTGAATCCGCTGGTTTTACGTCAATCAATAAATTTCCCCTGACATTTGGATTAACATATTTACACGAAGGTACAGTCGAATGAACGGAGGTTCTTTCAAAGCGTGGGTTCAGGCTAGCCGCGCGCCATTTTTTGTAGCGACCTTAATACCGCTGGGACTAGGGGCTTCAGTTTCCTATAGTATGGGTGAATGGAATTTCGGGAGATGGTTGCTTGTCCTTTTGGCGTCATTCATGGTGCATCTCGCCACAAATCTTTCGAATGATTACTTCGATTTTTTCGAAGGAGTTGATGACGGAGCTTCCATAGGCGGTAGTCGTGTAATCCAGGAAGGAAAGATAAATCCCCAACAAATAAAAACCGCCATAATATGCCTATATGTGATCTCTTTCTTTTGCGGAGTGTGGATCCTGTGGCTTTCCAAGGTCTGGGAACTCGCAATTCTGATCATTGTAGCCTTTGCTTCGAGCTTGTTCTATACGGCTCCACCTATTAGATACGGGTATTACGGTTTGGGTGAACTATTTGTCGGGATAAACATGGGACCCATAATGGTTGTAGGGACAAATGCGGCCCTTGCCGGCCATTTTACCGCAAAGGCGCTCTGGGTATCGATTCCTGTCGGGATCATGGTCGCGATGATTCTATATTATCAATCTCTCTCAGATATTCCCGAAGATAGGGCTGTCGGCAAGATGACATTGGCCGTAAGGCTTGGCAAGCCTGCCGCTATATGGGGGGTTAGGGCCTTCACGTTTGCGTCTGTGATGTCTATTGTCGCGCTTGTAAAGTTCGGCATATTGGGCCCAATAGCAATCGCATCGGTGTTGACGGTCCTGCAGGGCATCAAGATAGACAAGATGATACGTTCAACGGAAGACTGGAAAGAACTTCACGACCAGGGGTCTGCGGTGCGTTCGTTTTATCTCATTAATGGAATGATTGTTATCCTGGGCTCGTTCTGATCCCCAAGGTCAATATCCATCTTCTGTCCTATTGCCTTCCTTTTGCTTTTTTTGCGTCTCGTCCCATTTCATACGGGCCTCGGTAGGTGGCGGGATCATGTTTGACAGCTTCTCGAGGCTCGGTATATTTCTTGAAATCCATCCACCTTTTTCATTTTCGTAACCGGCCTTTACTGCAGAGACTGAACTTAAGGTCGAAGAACAGGAAGACAAGAGAAACATAGATAATACGACCCCCAAGACAATCCAAGAAATAATCCTCATATAAATCACCCGCTCTGACAATAGGTTGATACGCTCAAACCTCTTAAAGCGGAGCTTATACAGCCTATTATTTGAAATATCAACATTAATTAATGTGATTAATAAAAAATAATATATAATGGTAGGTTGAGTAGTATAATTGTAAATAATATTAGGTATAGATTTGCTTTAGTCTCTTCTCCATAAGAATGGCGTCATCTCCAGTATCCCGGTAAAACCTTTTTCTCCTCCCGACTCTTACAAATCCTGATTTTCTGTAAAGCTTCATCGCGGAATAGTTGGTCTCGGCCACTTCAAGCAATATTATGGATATGTTCATGCTTTTGCACACCTGTTGAAGATGATCCATCAGGAATGTCCCGAGGCCTTTTCCACGAAATTCTTGGTGCACGCTCAAATTAAGTAAATGAGCTTCATCAAGGATTTTCCAGAAACAATAGTATCCTACTAATTTTCCCTCGAGTCGGAAAACCGTTAATCCATCGTTTTGTCTATCAATTTCCAAACGAAACATATCCTCAGACCAAGGGCTGTAGATGGTGGTCCTTTCAATTTCAACCGCATCCTTGATGTCGGTTCTGGACATTCCGGAGACTTCCAGAACGACACTCCAATCGATATTTCTGGTGGATTCAGATTTCATCGCTCGTGCCACACTCATAAGTTTTGCGTTGGAAGATTGAACTAAAAAGTCAAAGAGACGAATAAAAGAGCAGTGTGGAGATGAATCCAATCAGGAAAAGCGCAAAAGAGACTCTTTCAAAATTCCCGGCAAGCATGTCTAATGCTCCAATTGCAGGTACTGCGAAGTAAGCGAATTTCAGCGCTGCAATTAAGCTTTCCGGACAGACTTCGACTATGCGCTTGAGCACAACTGTTCCCAGGATTATGATAGGCACTTGAGCAGTCAGGCAGATTGTGAAGCCAAGAATTGCCGAGGCCGCAAAAAAAAGGGCTATTGTTAGATTATCTCGTTTGAGTATTGCCTGTTCAGTCGGAGGAGCAAGTTTACCTAAACCCATCCGCAGTAGCAGATCAAGTTTGCTCCCCACAAAAGACATGGGCATGAAAAGCATGAAACTGAGAAGCGCCAAGGCCGCCGTGTCAAAGTAGAATTGGTTCTTGACGATAACTGCTACGGCTGAAGCTATTGCGCACGAGAAAGTAACGTCAGGCGCTATGAAACCCCCTATTGGAGGACGGCGAAGCCACAGAACTTCAAATAAAACCCCGACAGCTAGTCCCAAGGGGATATCGCCCAGCGCGCCTCCTATGATTGGACCGACCACGATTGGTCTGGAAATCATAATTTGACCGATCTGATATCGGTCGAGCCAAAGGAGCGCTCCAAGTGTTCCGGCGCAAAAAGCCTCTTTGATCATATGGATTTCAAGGCCCTATAATTCCAGAATACTATTTTGTAGCGTCAAACGTGGTCCACGTCAAAAAATTACTGAAAAGCAGAAGTTCTTGAAAAATCAATACAAATGGTCACCGCAATAGAAGAGTGTCAAACAGTATCTACGGACGAAACGCACAGATTAGAGAAATCACACAGGTCGCAGAAATTCAGAGGTTTTTCAAAAGGAACACTCTGAACTGTTACATCAATCCCTTTTTCAAGTATCTCTCTCAGGGCCGACATTGAATCTTCCCCCAAAGCTACTGACCTGGTAAGCGCTAATTTCTTTCCGTTGGCTGACATGTTTCCCAAATTGAGGTGATCAAATCTTACCCCAGCCTTGATAAGCCTTAACGCGTCCATAGGGGTATCCACCAGAACCATACGCCTCATTCCGCTGGAATCGTCGTCCAACAACAGGTCCGCCACCTTATCCACCGTGTCGATAACTATTTTCACAGTGTAGGGGATAGCGCATTCCATTATCATTTTCTGGACATCGTCCTGGGCGAGGGCGTCATTAGCAATGAAAAGTTCCTGTGCGCGAGTCGACGGTAGCCAGCCTTGTAAAATCTGACCGTGAACAAACCTGTCATCGACTCTTAAAAGGACTATTGACATGACACGTTAACCAGACCCGTGATCCTTCTTTAAACCCAGTATCCCGCAAGATCAGGCCCCACGAGATCTTCGGTTTCGGAGAACCTCGGAAGCCCTGTAGATGTTTTCCTTGCCAGCGTCCGCTGCAAGTTGAGCCAGACCGATCAAATCGAAATCATCCCTGGAGTTTACAGACTTGATCAGCATTGGCAGATTCAATCCTGTTACCACTTCCACGCGACCTTCTTCTAAAAAAGACAATGAAACGTTTGTAGGGGTTCCTCCGAAAAGATCCGTCATAATAAGAACTCCCGACCCGGAATTGACTTTACTGATGGCTTTAGACACCAAGTCCCGAAGCGAATCCGACGGACTGTTAGGATCTATGGATAAAGCGATAACCGCCTCATCAGATGTTAGTCCTATCAGACGGGCAGTGTCCAGGAACTTAACCCCGAGTTCTCCATGAGTCAATATCAGAATTCCGATCATCTTTTCGATCTTCCTTCAGGTCAATCAATACCGGCATGCATTTCCATCCCAAGCTCGCGGAACTTGAGGTGAACATTGCGATACCCAAGCTCTACAAGCTTTTGGGCAAGAAGCGTCGCTATTACTACGGATCTGTGACGCCCGCCGGTACAGCCAACTGAAATGGTAAGGTACTGTTTTCCCTCTTTTATGTAAAGGGGTAAAAGAAAATTCAACAAATCGTAAATCTTTTCCAGGAACGCAGTGGTTAGTGGTTTGCCTAAGATCCAAGCCTTGACTTCTTCGTTCCTTCCATCCTTTTCCTTAAGTTGCTCGACAAAAAAGGGGTTGGGTAGAAACCGGACATCGAAGACAAGATCAGACTCCAGGGGGATACCTTTGCCAAAACTGAAGGCGTTTACTTCTATTTGCAATTCGCCAGTGCGCTCTTCAGCGTAAATCTTCCTAATCTCATCTCTCAATTGGTGGACAGTCACATCCGAAGTATTTATAACTCTGTCGGCCCGATCCCTAATTTCTTTCAACTCGGCCCGTTCCCTGTTTATACCCTCAATTACGGACCCGTCTGGAGCCAGCGGGTGCTGCCGCCTCGTCTCGCTGTAACGTCGGAGCAGAACCTCATCTCTGGCGTCCAGGAACAAAATTTCCAGAGATGTGTCCTTGAGTTGCAAGGAATCCAGTATAGAGGAATACCTTGGAAAGAACTTACGCTGACGAAGGTCTATGATAAGAGCTACTTTTTCGAGTTCCGTTCCTCCCGCGTCCATTAGCTCTATCAATTTTGGAGCCAGATCGACCGGCAAATTATCCACACAAAAATATCCGAGATCCTCAAGGGTGCGGGCCACCGTAGATTTTCCGGAACCTGAAAGCCCTGTCACAATGACTATTTTACGTCTTCCCAACTTTTCTCCACAATTCGATGAGAATGCGCCCGAACAATAAGTTCAACCAGAAAGCCAGGATCCATTCCCTCCGGAACTGGAGCGAGGACTTTGTCCAATTCGCATCCCAGTATGGTAACTTTGCTAATGAAGGGCTCAGTACGGCCTATGTCACGATCATCTATAAAAGAAGTTAACTCCGCCACCATGTCAACAGGCCCCATTTTCAGGACAGAATCCTTGAAGAGGTCGCAGGAGTCAAAAATGCCCAAACCACGGACCTCAATTCTGGATTTATTTTCGACAGGCTGTCCCATTAACCCTTCTGTTCCTTGTTTGGTGATCAGCACCAGGTCGTCAGCGACAAATCGATGTCCGTGTCTCATAAGACTTAATGCCGCCATGGATTTTCCACTTCCGGAAATCCCCTGGATAAGTACTCCCAAGCTAAATACGTTTACCAATGTTCCACGGATCACGGTTCTTTCGAGCATAGTGAAATATATCATGATATGATGTATGAAGAAACAGGAGAAGATTAATAGGCGCAATCTAAAAAAAGATTGACACGGCAGACCCTATATTATAAATTGAATATTCAAATGTTAATTAAGAAACGGGAGGCCCAATGACTAACTCGCTTCGACGCTCAATCCTAATAATACTGTCATTATCACTAATAGCCTTGTCAGCCCCAATAGCGTTGTCAAACGCCGCCGATCCACTTACCCAGGCAAACATTTATATGTATCCAAAACCCCACAAGGTATCGGATCTGGTGTTTAGGACCGCCACGGGTCAAACCGTGTCCCTCAATGATTACAAGGGTAAAGTGGTTCTGCTGCATTTCTGGTCTATTACATGTCCCGCGTGCAAGATGGAAGAACCTCAATTGGATAATCTGAAAAGAGTTTACAACGGATCCGGCCTTGAAATATTGGGCATAAATCTAGTTGACCCGCCTGCGGCTATTCAGAAATACGCTGCGACCACTCGAGCGCCGTTTTCTATTGTTTATGATGGAGGGCGAGGTTTCAATCTTCGTGTGGTTGATATGGCGGGCAAGAGAACCTCATTTCTCGTAAATCCTAAGCAGGAAGCGATTTTGGAGGTTCCAGGTTTCCCGACGACCTACATTGTTGACTGTAGGGGTTCCGCTGTAGGATACAGTGTCGGACCGGCCAGATGGGACGACTCTTCGGCGCAGGCGATGCTTCAGAAATTGATAGTAGAAGGTCGCACGTGTGTTTCACAGACGAGTCAGGGAACTGAAGGCAAATATTCGATGCGATAAGACGCGTTTGTGGTCGGACGACTTTTGTCTTGACAAGCTGTGTCACGATTGTTAATCGTTAATGTTACATCTAGGCGCGTAGCTCAGGGGGAGAGCATCACCTTGACGCGGTGAGGGTCTGGGGTTCAAATCCCCACGCGCCTACCAACAAGATTTAGCCGGATCAACAGGAGGCAAGCTCGGTAGATGTTATCAAATCCTCGGGAATGGACCATTATAGCGCTAGAGCATTCCCAAGCATGAATCTCTCCATAGAAATCCTCGTACAAGAAACTGCGAAGTCATATCCGCCTGGAATCACCCCCAGTGAGATCCTAAAAGATCTTTCTTTGAAGAACAGTCATGAGATTATCGCAGCGGAGTTAAACCGCAGGCAGATCGATCTTTACACTCCCATAACGGAATCAGGTCGGATTGATTTTATTTCAGTAAATTCTCCCAAGGGTCTTGAAATCCTGAGGCACTCCACCGCGCATATAATGGCGCAGGCTGTCAAGGAGTTGTTCCCGGAAGTTAAGGTGACCATTGGTCCCGCTATCGAAGATGGTTTCTATTATGACTTCGATTCCCCCCGTCCTTTTACGCCTGAAGATTTGGAAAAGATAGAAACCAGGATGAAAGAAATTATCAAGAGCAAGCTTCCATTTAAGCGTGTCGTCCTTCCCAGGGAAGAAGCGATCCAGTATTTCCGCGAGCTTGGCGAAACCTACAAGGTTGAAATCATATACTCGATTGACGCTGAAGAGGTCAGTCTTTATTCTCAGGGGAACTTTACCGATCTATGCAGAGGTCCTCATATTCCCAGTTCAGGCGCCGTAAAGGCCTTCAAGCTTACCAAGGTCGCAGGCGCTTATTGGAGAGGGGATGAACGGAACCCTATGCTCCAGCGAATATATGGCGCCTCATTTCCTTCAAAGGATGAACTGAAAAGGTACCTGCAGCTTATTGAGGAAGCCAAGCGCAGGGACCACAGGAAACTCGGTAAAGAGCTGGACCTGTTTTCCATATCTGAGGAAGCGGGGCCAGGTATGATTATCTGGCATCCCAAGGGCGCGATGTTGAGATATCTCATTGAGGACTTTGAACGAAAAGAGCATCTCAAGCGTGGCTACCAAATGGTCGTAGGACCACAGATCCTTAAAAGGGAGTTGTGGGAGAAGTCAGGACATTTCGACCATTATCGGGAAAACATGTATTTTACGACAGTTGATGACGTCGACTATGGCATCAAACCGATGAACTGTCTTGCTCACATGATCATTTACAAATCTAGAATCAGGTCATATCGGGACCTTCCTATTCGATATTTTGAATTGGGAACAGTTCATCGCCACGAAAAAAGCGGCGTCCTGCATGGTTTGCTCAGAGTCAGGCAGTTTACGCAAGATGACGCCCATATTCTGTGCGCTCCCGACCAGCTAAATGATGAGATTCTCGGGATCATCAACTTTGTCAAAGATGTGATGAGCATATTCGGTTTCGAATACACAATGGAATTGAGCACTCGTCCTGAAAAATCCATTGGTTCCGATGAAGACTGGGAACGCGCCACAAACGCATTGGAAAAGGCCCTGCAGACCTTGGATCTCCCCTACGAAGTCAATGAAGGAGATGGCGCCTTCTATGGTCCAAAGATCGACATCAAGCTGAGGGACGCTTTGTCCAGATCGTGGCAGTGCGCCACCATTCAATGCGATTTTACTTTGCCCGAAAGATTTGGGCTCACTTATGTGGATTCAGACGGATCACGCAAGAGACCGGTAATGATACATAGGGTGGTGCTCGGAGCCATTGAGCGCTTTTTGGGTGTATTGATCGAACATTATTCCGGAGCTTTTCCCCTCTGGTTGGCTCCGGTGCAGATCATCATATTGACCATAACGGATCGGACAGACGGTTATGCTCAAGAGGTCGCCGAGAAACTTAGAGAAGAGGAAATCCGTCTGGAACTTGATCTCAGAAACGAGAAGATCGGTTTTAAAGTCAGGGAAGCCCGTAATCTGAAAATTCCTTACATGATTATTCTTGGTGATAAGGAGTTAGAAAATCAGGTTATTTCCGTGAGAAAACGAGGACAGGATTCAACAGAATCATTAACCCTATCAAACTTCATTGATCTCTTGAAAAATGAAATTAAATCGCGCTCTTTCTGAATCCAGAATGAGTAAGGTAATTACGTCTCTTTTAATTGCAAGGGGGCATTGCGCATGAAAGGAAGACCAAGAGGCTCCGTCGTAGCGGAACCCAAGGTCAGGGTGAACCAAAAGATTCGCTCCGCACAGGTGCGAGCGATATCAGCGGAAGGGGAACAACTGGGCATCCTGGATGTGGCCGAAGCGCTACGCAGGGCGGAAGAAGTCGGGCTTGACCTCGTCGAGGTCGCGCCGAATGTTGACCCCCCAGTGTGTAAGATCATGGACTATGGGAAATTTAGGTTCGAAGAGACCAAGAAAGAACACGAGCGCAAGAAGAAACAGGCGACAGTGGTTCTAAAAGAGGTCAAGCTACGACCTAAGACCGAGGAGCATGATCTCGATCACAAAGTCAAACAGATCAGACGGTTTATATCCGAGTCGTGTAAGGTCAAAGTGACCATAATGTTTCGCGGCAGGGAGATCACGCATCCTGAATTGGCCAACGCGCTCATGAACAAGCTCAAAGAAATGATAATTGAATTTGTTGAAATTGAACAGCATCCGAAATTAGAAGGCCGCAACATGACCATGGTCCTGGCTCCCAAGTGATACCGTAAGTCATTCTCTTTGTGGAATAAAAATCGTTCGCTCGCTGAGACGCGTAAGGATGTCGTATGTCTCAGGATGTTCGCCATCCTTTTTTGAGGCGGTAGCCCTAAAGATCAGGGGTACAATCTATCCAGAAGCCGAGGAAAGGCAATTGTCTCTCTGACATGGTGGATTCCTGATATCCATGCTAGAGCCCGCTCGATACCCATTCCAAAGCCGGCGTGGGGTACTGACCCATATCTCCTGAGGTCCAGATACCATTCAAGTGGTTGTTTGTCCAATCCATGACGTTCAATTCGTCTTTCAAGAGCCTCAAGAGAATCTTCTCCTGACTTTGACACTTTTTCGATTAACTTTCCCATAAGTGGTTGAAATATTTGGGGGTGGATTGGGTTTTTGATATGTAGTGCCCCATAGTGTTGTTTGACTTGACAGGCTCAATCCAATCTGTT